>JABRVY010000559.1:0-5258 GCA_039961755.1 Acidobacteriota bacterium
AGGTAGAAGTTGCGGCAGAGGAACACCGCCATCTGGCCGCGGGTGACCGCCTGGTCGGGGCAATAGAGGGGCGGGTTGGCGCTGCAGCCGGTGGTGATGCGCTCCCGGGCCAGCTGGGCGATCCAGCGGTGGAAGGGGTGGCCGGGGGGCACGTCGTCGAAGGCCGACCCCGGCGCCGGGGGAGCCCCGTAGGTGGGGCCGTACTTGCTGCGGGGCAGGAACTTGGCCATCTGCGCCCGGGTCACCGGGTCATCGGGGCAGAAGCGCGGCGGGTTGGTGCTGCAGCCCGAGGTGACGTTCTCCGCCGCCAGCTGCTCGATCCAGCGCACGAAGGGGTGGGAGAGTGGCACGTCCTCGAAGCGCGTCCCGGTGGCCGGCGGGGGGGCGTAGGTGGGCCCGTACCGGGAGCGCAGGATGAACTTGGCCATCTGGGCGCGGGTCACCGGCTCGTCCGGGCAGTACCGCAGGGGGTTGGTGGCGCACCCGGAGGTGATGGCGAGCTCGTAGAGGCGCTCGATGAACACCCGGAAGGGGTGCCCCTCGGGGACGTCGGCGAAGATGGGAGCGGCGGGCGCCGCGGCAGGGGCCGGCCCCGCGGCCGGGGCCCGCGCTTCCTGGGCGGTGGACCCGGGGTTGGCCACCGCCTGGCGTTCCCCCAAAACGTGTATGGCGGCAAGGGCCCCCCCGGCCACCGCCGCCACCGCCAGACCCAGCACCTTCGACGCCTTCATGGCTACCCCCCACGACCTCGTCGCTCCTTTTGAGTGTCACGTTAGTGCAAGGCGCCCCCCGCGTCAGTGACCCGGCTCACCGCCCCCGGCGCAGGTCAGAAGCCGATCCCCTCATGCCGCGGGGGGGTATGGCGGCAGGCAGTGGGCTCTTCAGGGTCTTCTGCTCGGGTCGAAATCGAGCAGGGCGTTGAGGATGGCTGCCGCCTCCGGGGTGCTCCAGTCCACCGCCCCGTTCTGCTGAAAGGCCAGCTGTCCGTCGCGGTTGATCCGGCCTCGTCTGCCCGCCGTTGGATCGCCCCGGCGCCCAGCGGCGGCGCCGGTGTGCCCGGCGGCGGACAGGGTGGGAGGAATCGTGGCCGTGCGCCACCGACGTCCGCCACGACTGGGCGGAGGAGCAGGTGCCAAGGAACGCTGCCCACCCACGCACCGGAGGGGGGCTTTCCAGGATGGGGGGGAGAGCCGTCGAAGCGACGACTGCAGTATGATTATCATACTGACAGGGAAGATCAGCCCTCGAGGGCTGTGCTGTCGCGCGCCGCTGTGCAGGTCCTCACCGCCGCCCGGCTGCGGCCGGCTGATGCCCGGAGCCTGGAGACCTTCCTGGACGAGTACCCCGACAGGAGTGATGGCGGCCTCTTGCTCTACGGCGGCGACGAGGTGTTCCCCCTGACCAGGCGGGTACTGGCGGCGCCGTGGTGGCAGGTGCTGTGAGGAGGTCAACCTTCGTGGTCCCGCCCTCCTGGGGCGCGGCGGCGGGCGGCCAGGGCGAAGGCGTCGAAGTAGCGCTGCAGGGAGGCGGCGTCACCGGCGTAGGCGGGCCGCTCGCTGAAGTGGTCGGCGACGACCTCCCGGGCGCGGGCCAGCTCCCTGAGCCGCCCCGGCCGCCGGCGGTGACGCGGGTCGGCGAGGGTGAGGTCCAGCAGCTCCAGCGCCCGCTCCAGCGCCAGACGGGCCTGCTCGGGGCGGCTGTCGCGCCAGCGCCGGGCGCGGCTCACCTCGCTGCCCACGTGGCCCAGCTGCTCGGCCAGGGACAGCTGCCACCAGCGCCCGGCCGCCAACTCCAGGTGCCGCCAGCCGCTCATCGCCGCACCAGGTGTTCCACCAGCTCCAGGATCGCCCGGCGGGTGGCGGGGTTCTCCACCCCCCGGGAGCGGTTGCCCTGGGAGGGGCGCAGGTTGATGAGGGAGTCGAAGTCCACCCACTCCTCCTCGGCCAGGTCAGGGTAGAGGTTGATGCCCCACAGGTGCCCCTGAAACGAGCCCTCCTCCAGCAGGGCAGCCTCCAGGTCGGCGTGCAGTTCGGCGTCCACCAGCATCACCCGACGCTCCACGTCCACCACCGCCTTCACCATGTCGCCGAACCCCGCCTCGGCCATGGCGCGAAGTGTGGGCAGATCGATGGTTTCACTCTCGCTGACGCGGCGCACGGGGGGAGTGTAGCAAGCTCACCCCGGCCGGGGGGCCGGGGCGGGGGACCCCCGGCGCCCGGTGGTCGGCTTCACCTTCCCGTGGGGAGCATGGCCAGGTCGAGGAGCCCTGATGCTGCGATCATCTCGAGGTCTCTGTCGCGCGCCAGCAGGTACGCCCCGTCCTCGGCCGCCAGCCGGGCGACGATGCAGTCGATGGTGGAACGCACGGTCACGCCGCGCGCCCGCAAGTCCCTGAACAGCCGGGCCGCAGCGAAGTACGTCTCGGGCTCGCGCGGTGAGAGCCACTCCATGTCGCGCAGGGAGCGCTCGATGGTGGTGCGCTGCCGGTCGCGCCGCACCCCCTGGAGGAGCTCGGCGACGATCAGCCCGCAGGTCAGGACTTCCTCCTCATCGTCCAGGAGCCTGGCCAGGGCATCGGCGGCGGCGCCTGGTCGGCCGGTGAAGAAGTCGATCCACACCGAGGTGTCAACGAGAACCCTCACGACCGTCCCCGCAGGCTGTCGAGGTCGCCCTCCCACTCGACCTTGCCGCGCAGGGCGAGCAACCTGCGGCGCCTCCTGGAGCGGGCGAAGCGCCGCAGCGCCTCGTTGATCACCTCCGTCTTGGTGCGGCCGCCACTCACCGCCATCGCCTCGGCCAACGCCCGATCGTCCAGGTTGAGCGTCGTCCTCATCGGTCTGCCTCCTCATGCATACGATACTGCACAGTAATCTGCATGGCAAGGCTGATGACGCGAGTATGCGGCCGAAGGACAGCCCGTTCGACGGCCGCGAGGCGTCCACGGCAAGCCTCGCCGTGTCGGCGCCTTTCCCCCCCGCCGGCCGCGCCGCTGTCGCCGGGGTGGCGACCCCATCTCCATGCTTTCCCGCCCCCCCGCCGGCCGGCGCATCCCCATCGACATGTCTTAAAATGATTTGGAAGTGCCAGGACGAAACCTGACAGTTGGTGGGTTCCCGGTTCCCGAGACCCCGGATGTGCGGCGAGAGGAAAAGGGAGAAGACATGACGCAGCATCAGAAGATCATCAGGAACATCCTGATGCCTGGATGAAGGGGTGTAGCGACGTGCGACCGCACCAAGGGAGGTGGTGCTACGGCAAGACACCCATGCAGACGTTCCTCGACACCGTCCCGCTCGCCAAGGAGAAGATGCTCGCTGACTGACGACAGGGACACGCTACGATGACCTCGGGCACCAGGGACGCCACCGCTCTGCTGTCAGGTCGGGTCTTGACTTTCACAAGCGTGGCGAGGCAGGGCTTGGCGCGGCTGGAGCAGAAGAGGCCTGAGCAGTACACCGCGGGCGGGATGCGACAGGCGGGGGTGGGCTCAGCCCAGCTGGCGGGCGAAGCGGGCGCGGGCGGCGGCGAGGATGACGGTGCCCAGCAGCAGGAGGGCGGCCACCTGGGGCCAGAGGACGTCGAGGCCCACGCCTTTCAGGAACACCCCGCGCAGGATGACCACGAAGTAGCGCAACGGCACCAGGTAGGTCGCCCACTGGAAGGGGGTGGGCATGTTCTGGATGGGGAAGACGAAGCCGGAGAGGTAGATCTGCGGCAGCATGAAGACGAAGGCGGCGAGCATCATGGCCTGCTGCTGGGTGTGGGAGAGGGTGGAGACGAGAAGCCCCAGGCCCAGGGTGCAGAGCATGAAGGGCAGGCACAGCACCAGCAGCAGCAGCAGGGAGCCGCGCAGGGGGACGCGGAAGTAGAGCAGCACGATGGGCAGGGCGGTGAGGATCTCCACCAGGCCCACCAGGGCGTAGGGGAGGAGTTTGCCCAGGATGATCTGCCCCGGGGTCAGGGGGGTGACCAGGAGCTGCTCCATGGTGCCCAGCTCCCGCTCCCGCACCAGCGCCATGGCGGTGAGGATCATGGTCATGACCATGATGATCATGGCCAGCACCCCGGGGACCATGAAGTTGCGGGAGACCAGTTCGGGGTTGTAGAGCACCTTGGGGCGCAGCTCCACCCCCGCCGGGGCGGCGTCCTGGGCGGCCAGCTGCAGGGTGCCGAGGGCGTAGCCCAGGCCGATGGTGCCGGCGGCGGCGTCGGAGCCGTCGGCCAGCAGCTGCACGGGGGTGGGCAGGCCCTCTACCTGGCGCGCCGCGAAGCCGGCCGGGATGGTGAGGGCGAGGCGCGCCTCGCCGCGGTCCAGCAGGGGTCCCAGCTGGTCCTGGGAGTCCACGGTGGCCACCAGGCGGAAGGATGGAGAGGCGGTGAAGCGCTCCAGCAGGCGCCGGCTGGCCGGGGTGCGGTCCAGGTCGGCGACTGCCAGCTCCACCCGGCGGATGTCGGTGGTGGCGGCGTAGCCCAGGATGAGGAGCTGGAACACCGGTGCCACGAAGAGGATGGGGAGGATCTTGGGGTCGCGCCGCAGCTGCAGCAGCTCCTTGACCAGGATACGCCCCAGGGTGCGCAGGGTCTGGCGCATCTCAGAGGCTCCGCACCGTGCGCACGGTGGCGAGGGCGAGGACCGCCGCGGCGAAGACGGCGAGCCCGACCATGTCGGCGCCCCACACCTCGGGGCCGGTCCCCTTGAGGACGATGCCCCGCAGGGCGACCAGGAAGTAGCGGGCCGGCACGATGTGGGTGATGGCCTGGATGAGGGGCGGCATGGAGGAGATGGGAAAGATGAAGCCGGACAGCAGCAGGGTGGGCAGCATGGTGGTGAACAGGGCGGCCTGGAAGGCCACCTGCTGGGTGTCGGCGAGGGTGGAGAGGAGGACCCCCCACCCCAGGCCCCCCAGGAGGAAGAGCAGGGTCACCAGGGCCAGCCAGAGGAGGGACCCGCGCAGCGGCACCTGGAAGAGGAGGTGGGCCAGCAGCAGCGCCCCGGCCGCCGCGGCGGCGGACAGCACCAGGTAGGGCAAGGTCTTGCCGACCAGCAGCTCCAGCGCCTGCAGGGGGGTGGCGCGCAGGGACTCCCAGGTGCCCCGCTCCTTCTCCCGCACCACCGCCAGGGCGGTGGCGATGACGGTGGTCACCATGAGGATGAAGGCCACCAGGCCGGGCACGAGAAAGCGGGAGGAGGCGAGGTCGGGGTTGTACCACACCAGCGGCCGGGGGACGGGGGGGCCGGCGGCCCCCCGCTGCCGCGG
>JABRVY010000560.1:0-1887 GCA_039961755.1 Acidobacteriota bacterium
GACCTGGCGTGGGTGCGGCCGGGGCTGCCGGTGCGCATCACCGCCGCCGCCCGCCCCGGGGAGCCCCTCGACGGGCGGGTGGCCCTGGTGGAGCCGGCGGTGGACGAGGCCCGCCGCACGGTGGGGGTGCGGGTGGAGGCAGCCAACCCCGGCCGGCGCCTCGCGCCGGGGATGTTCGTCACTGCCCGGCTGCTCCCTCCGGCCGGGGCGGACGAGGAGCTGGTCATCCCCCTGTCGGCGGCCCTCCTCACCGGTCGCCGGGCGGTGGTCTACGTGCAGCCCGACCCGCAGCGCCCGGCCTTCGAGGCCCGGGAGGTGGTGCTGGGCCCCCGGGCCGGGGACGACGTGGTGGTGCGGCAGGGGCTCACCGCCGGAGAGCTCGTGGTGGTGCGCGGCAACTTCAAGATCGACAGCGAGCTGCAGATCCGCGGCCGGCCCAGCATGATGGCCAGCCGGGAGGAGGCTACCCCCGCATCCGGCCCGGCCCCCGCGGGCGCGCCGCTGGCGGGCCTCTCCCTGGCCCCCCTCGTGGAGGGCAACTTCCGCCTGGTCAGGGCCCTCTCCGACGATGACCCGGCCGCCGCCGGAGCCGCCGCCCGCGAGCTGCTGGAGGCGCTGGCCCGGCTGGACCGCGGGGTGCCGGAGGGGGTGGCTGCCGACCTGTGGCGGCCGCTGGCGGCTCGCCTGCGGTCGGGGCTTGCGGGCCTGGCGGCGGAGCGGGAGCTGGAGGCCATGCGGCGGCACTTCGAGGTCTTCTCCGATGCCCTCACCGAGGCGGTGCGTCGTTTCGGGGCCGGGGTGGAGGGGCCGGTGTACCGTGCCGTCTGCCCCATGGTGCAGGGGCGCCGGGCCTACTGGCTGCAGGCGGACCGGCCCATCACCAACCCCTACCACGGTGCCCGCATGTACTCCTGCGGGGAGCTCACCGAGACCCTGGTCGCGGGGACTTCCCATGGGGGCGGGGAGGTCCGGCCGTGAACACGTCGCCCCCCTCCGCGCCACCGCCCCCGTCGCCCATGGACAGGGTGATCGGTTTCTTCCTGGCCAACCCATTGGTGGTGGCGCTGCTGGTGGCCGCCCTGGTGGGGTGGGGGGTGGCGGTGGCCCCCTTCGACTGGGACACCCGGTTGCTGCCCCGCCGGCCGGTGCCGGTGGACGCCATCCCCAATCTGGGGGAGAACCAGCAGATCGTCCTCACCGAGTGGCCCGGCCGCTCCCCCCAGGACGTGGAGGCGCAGGTGACCTACCCCCTGAGCGCCGCTCTGATGGGGGTGGCCGGCGTGAAGGATGTGCGCTCCACCTCCATGTTCGGTTTCTCCATGGTGTTCCTGGTCTTCGACGAGAACACCGAGTTCTACTGGGCCCGCTCGCGCATCCTGGAGAAGCTCAACAGCCTGCCACCGGGGCTGCTGCCGGCCGACGCCATGCCCACGCTGGGGCCCGACGCCACCGCTCTGGGGCAGGTGTTCTGGTACACCCTGGAGGGGCGAGACCCCCAGGGGCGACCGGTTGGGGGGTGGGACCTGGACGAGCTGCGCAGCGTGCAGGACTTCCACGTGCGCCCCGCCCTGCTGGCCGCCGAGGGGGTGGCGGAGGTGGCCGCCATCGGCGGGCACGTGCGGGAGTACCAGGTGGAGGTGGACCCCGACGCCCTGGCAGTGTACGGGGTCACCCTGGGCGAGGTGCTGGAGGCGGTGGAAGACGCCAACCTGGACGTGGGGGCGGGGGTGCTGGAGGAGAACCGCGTGGAGTACGTGGTACGTGGTCGCGGCCTCATCGCCGGGGTGGAAGATCTGGAGCAGGCGGTGGTGAAGGTGGGGCCGCGCGGTGTGCCGGTTCGCCTGGCCGACGTGGCGGCGGTTCGCCTGGGCCCGGCCCCTCGCCGGG
>JABRVY010000561.1:0-5467 GCA_039961755.1 Acidobacteriota bacterium
GCCGGTGCGGCTGGGGGAGGTGGCGCGGGTGATGGACGGCGTCGAGGAGCAGCGCTCCCTGGCGCTGGTCAACGGCGAGCCGGGCATCGGCCTCGACGTGCTCAAGCAGTCGGGGGCCAACGTGGTGGCGGTGGTGGACGCGGTGAAGGCCGAGATCGCCCGCCTGGAACAGGAGCTGCCGGCCGGGGTGCGCGTCGAGCTGGTGCGGGACGGCTCCACCTGGATCCGCGACTCGGTGCACGACGTGCAGGAGACCCTGATCCTGGGCGGCATCCTCACCGTGCTCATCGTTTTCATTTTCCTGAACTCCTGGCGTTCCACGGTGATCACCGGCCTCACCCTGCCGATCTCGGTGATCTCCTCCTTCATCATCATGAACTTCGCCGGCATGTCCCTGAACGTCATGACCCTGATGGCCCTCTCCCTGGCCATCGGGCTGCTCATCGACGACGCCATCGTGGTGCGGGAGAACATCGTGCGGCACCTGGAGCGGGGGGAGGACCACTTCACCGCCGCCCGCCACGGCACCGCCGAGATCGGCCTCGCTGTGCTGGCCACCACCATGTCCATCGTCGCGGTGTTCGTGCCGGTGGCCTTCATGAAGGGGGTCGTCGGCCGCTTCTTCTACCAGTTCGGCATCACCGTGGCCTTCGCCGTGCTGGTGTCGCTGCTGGTGGCCTTCACCCTGGACCCCATGCTGTCCTCCCGCTGGCACGACCCGGACATCGAGCGCAAGGGCAAGCGGGGCTGGCTCAAACGGGCCCTGGACCGCCTCAACACCGCCTTTGACCGCACCGCCGACCGGTACCGGGGGGTGATCGCCTGGGCCCTCGATCACCGCCGCACGGTAATGACCGCCGCCACCGCTGCCTTCCTCGCCGGGGCGACGCTGTTCGCCCTGCTGCCCAGCGAGTTCTTCCCGGCCGCCGACCAGGGGGAGTTCCAGCTCTCCCTCACCACCGCCCCGGATGCCTCGATCCAGGAGAGCGAGAATCGTCTGCGCGCCGCCCTGGCCATCCTGGAGAACACCCCCGAGGTGGCCTTCACCTACGCCACCATTGGCGCCGGCGACACCGGCACGGTGCGGGACGTGAGCATCTACGTCAAGCTCCTGCCGCGGCGACAACGCCAGCACGCCCAGGCCGAGGTGCAGCGGCAGGTGCGCCAGCGCCTGGAGCGGGAGGTGGCGGGGGTGCTCATCTCCTTCACCGACCCGGGCCGGCTTGACACGCGCAAGCCCCTCATGGCGCTGGTGCGGGGCGAGGACGTCGCGACGCTCAAGGAGATCGCCGCCCGCCTGAAACGGGAGATGTACGCCATCCCCGGCCTGGTGGACATCGACATGTCCCTGGAGCACGACACCCCCGAGTACCGGCTGGTGATCGACCGGGAGCGGGCGCGGGACGTGGGGCTGGCCACCGGGGCGGTGGCCCGCACCCTGGCGGTGCTGGTGGGGGGGCAGGCGGTGACCACCTACGAGGATCCCGACGGCGACGCCGTGGACGTGCGCCTGCGCCTGCCGGCGGAGGGGCGTCGGGCCCCCGAGCAGGTGGAGGCCCTGCACCTGACGGTGCCCGACGGGCGCGGGGGGGTGGCCCTCGTCCCCCTGGCCCAGCTGGCGCGCCACGAGCGCCGCTCGTCGCCTTCGGAGATCGTGCGGGAGCAGCTCACCCGCCAGGTGGTGGTGTCCGCCAACCTGGACGGAGTGCCGCTGGGCACGGCGGTGGCGCGGGTGCGGGCGCTGGCGGCGGGCCTCGAGCTGCCCCCCGGCTACCGGGTCGAGATGGGGGGCGAGAACGAGCACATGGAGGAGGACTTCCGCTACCTGGGGGAGGCGCTGCTGCTGGCCGTCCTGATGGTCTACCTGATCCTGGCGGCGCAGTTCGAGTCGTTCCTGGATCCCCTGGCGATCATGTTGTCGCTGCCCCTGTCCATCGTCGGCATGGCCGGGATGCTCGCCTTGACCGGCGACACCATCAACATCATGTCGTTGATCGGCCTCATCATGCTGATGGGCCTGGTGACCAAGAACGCCATCCTGCTGATCGACTTCACCAAGACCCTGCGGCGGCGCGGCGCGGCGCGACGGGAGGCGGTGATCGAGGCGGGGCGCACGCGTCTGCGCCCCATCATGATGACCACCCTGGCGATGATCTTCGGCATGATGCCGCTGGCTCTGGGCATCGGCGCCGGCGGCGAGATGCGCGCCCCCATGGCGCGGGCCATCATCGGCGGGTTGATCACCTCCACCCTGCTGACCCTCATCGTGGTGCCGGTGGTCTACACCCTGCTGGACGACCTCCTCGCCTGGGTGCGGCGGCGCCGGGCGACGGCCGCCCCGGCCCCGGCCCAGGTGGCGGCTGCCCTGGTGCTGCTCATGACAGGGCTGGCCGCTTCCTCCCTGGCCGCCGAGGCTCCGGCGGAGGGTGGGGTGCGGGTGCTCACCCTCAAGCAGGCGCTGGTCCTCGCCGAGGAGCGCAGCCGGGAGATCCTGAAGGCGGTGGAGTACGGACACTGGGGGGAAGGGCGCTACCGGCAGGAGCGCGCCGCGGCGCTGCCTCGCCTCACCCTCACGGCCCACGCCGGCCGCGCCAGCGACCAGGCGCAGCGCGCCATGTTCGGGCAGTTCGCCGAGTTCATCCCCACCCGGCAGGACGAGCGAGTGGCCCAGGTAGGGCTATCGCAGGCGCTGTTCACCTGGGGGCAGGTGGGGGCGGCGATTCGCGCCGCCCGGGTGGCCCTGGCCACCGCCGACGACCGGCTGCGCACGGCGCGCCAGGCGGTGCGGCGGGACGTCACCGCCGCCTTTTACGACGTGCTGCTGGCCCGCGAGATGGCGGCCATTGCCCGGGAGGCGCTGGAGCAGCGCCAGCGGCACCTCGATGAGGCGCAGCACCGCTTCGAGCTCGGCACCGCCACCGACTACGACGTGCTGGCCGCCCGGGTGGCGGTGGACAACGCCCGCCCCGAGGTGATCCGCTCCGAGAACATGGTGGCCACCGCCCGCGCCAACCTGCGCTTCCTCCTCGCTCTGGAGGAGGAGGTGGACGTGGCCGGCGCCCTGGACGCGGAGCTCGCCCCCGCCCCCGACTACCGGGAGGCGCTGGCCGAGGCCCTGGCCCACCGCCCGGAGCTCGCCGAGCTCGCCAACCTCCGGCGCATGCAGGAGGAGGTGGTGCGCATCGCCCGGGCGGGTGACAAGCCCCGCCTGGACCTGGCGGCGGGGTATGGGTGGCGGCAGCTGGAGGCGGGACAGACGCGGGGCTCGGGCGCCACCTGGCACGCCGGGCTGTACCTGTCGTTTCCTTTCTTCGATGGCTTCAAGACCGCCGGACAGGTGGCCCAGGCCCGCGCCGACGCCCGCACCGCGCAGCTCGAAGAGGAGCAGGCGCGGGACCGCATCGCCCTGCAGGTGCGCACGGCGGTGGACGCGGTTGGCGAGGCGGCGGCCATCGTCGAGGCCCTCTCGGGCACGGTGGCCCAGGCGGAGCGCCTGCTGTGGATGACCGAGCAGGGGTTCGAGCTGGGGGTGATGCGGCGGCTGGAGGTGCAGGACGCCCAGCTGGCCCTGGCGGCGGCCCGCGGCAACCTGGCGCGCGCCCGCCGCGACTACCTGGTGGCCCGCGTGACCCTGGAGTGGGTGTGCGGCACCCTGGGAGAGGCGCGTCCGGAACCTCCCCCGCTCGCTCCCGACGGTCACTGACACCGACACGGCCACGGACACGGCCAGGGGCACGGACACCGTCACGGTCACTGACACGGTCACGGACACGATCACTGACACTGACACGGTCATGGGCACGGACACGGGTACGGACACAGGCACGGACACCGGGCCGGCCGAGGCAAATCGCACCGGCCGTGAAGGCGGGCCGGAGGCCCGCGCACCCAGGGGCACGGACACGGACACGGGCACCGACACCGTCACCGGCGCGGGTGAATGAGCCTCCAGGTCAGCGCCCGGACGCGGTCGAGGAGGTCGATGGCGCGCTTCGCTGCGGCGGCCTCCACCGCGCCGGCGCCCAGCAGCAGGCGCAGGTGGCTGTCGGCCTCCAGCGCCGAGGCGTAGGCGATGCGCCAGTGGTGCTGCCGGTCGCGCCGGCTCGTCCGGCACCTTCGGCCAGGTTCGCGGGCACCGACGAGGCGGAGCGGATGAGCTGATCACCCAGCGACCTGAGCGGGCCCGGGAGCTTGAGCGCCAGCGCGACGGCGGTGCTGGTGGCATCGAGGGCCAGCTGGTGGGCGGTGAGGGAGTGCTTCGGGGTCGACGGGGGCGGCGTGGTCCGAGTGGTGTTCATACCACCCGTCAAGCGCCCAGGGCGGGTGATGTCAAGGGTCGCGTCAGCGACCGCCCGAAGGGCGGCGTGCCCTTGACAGCGCCCGCCCCGGGCGCTACCCCCAGAGAAGAACACCACGAGGCCACGCCGCCCGGGAGACACCGACACGGTCCCGGCCACGGTCCCGGCCACGGACACGGTCACGGACACGGGCACCGTCACTGGGCCGGCTGTGGCAGGTCGCACCGGCCGTGAAGGCGGGCCGGAGGCCCGCGCACCCAGGGGCACGGACACGGCCACGGTTACGGACACGGCCACCGACAGGGTCCTGGGCGTGGGGGCCAGCAACCCTCCACGAATCGCCACAATGGCTGTACCTGGTACCCGGGGGGTGAGTGCCGCCTACGGGAGCGGCCCTTGCCTCACTCCGTGCGGGGGCGGCGCAGAACGAGACGAACGGTGTTTTCGTCCAGCGCGTGCTCCACGAGGGCGACCGCGGGGGAGGAGAGGTCCAGCACCACGTAGAGCTGGGGTGGGGAGAGCTCGCCGTGGTAACCGAAACGGATCCGTTCGATTCCTCCGGTTCCCACGGTGCGCTGCTCGCCGACGGTGCCGACGGCGACCTGGGCCAGCCGCACGAGCACGCGCGGGGGGGAAGTGAGAACGTTGACTTGCACCCGCTGGGGCGCCAGGAAACCATCCGCGCGTATGGCCACCTCGGTGCCGGCCGGGATGGCTCGCCACGACACCCCGGCGAGAGCAGCGGCCGGAGCCAGGGGTGGCGGTTGCGGTGGTGGCGCGGCCACAGGCTCGGGCACGAGACCTGCTGGTGACGGGGTAGCTGGCTCGCCCGCGGGAGCGGCGTCGGCGACCTCCGATGCCACTTGCTCGGTGTCGGGGGACGGAGCTGCGCCGATGCCCTGCGGATCCACCGGCTCGACCTCGGTTGTGGAGGCGGCCGGCGAAACGCTGAGTCGGTCGCGCAGCAACCACGCGCCCCCGGCAGCCACGGCCAGGACCGCCGGGAGTGCCCAGGCGATGGCCGGGATCCGCCGGCGCCGGGGGGGCGGCGGTTCCTCCTCGGCCTCCGGCACCGGCACCAGCTCCCCCACCAGCTTCTCGAACGATGGGGGGCGGGGTGAGAAGACGCCTGTCTCCTGGGCGGGGGGCAGGTCCGGCTGGGTGAAGGG
>JABRVY010000562.1:0-12456 GCA_039961755.1 Acidobacteriota bacterium
CGCCCACCCGACCCCGCGCCGCCGCCGCCTGGGCCCAGTTCCAGTACAGGGAGGGGCTCGCGATCCCCTCCGCCGCCAGCTCCCGAAACACCCGGATGCCGGCCACGGCGTCGCCGTCGCGAACGGCGGCGGTGGCCTCCCGGAAGCGCTCCTCCGGAGAGCCGGCCGCTGCCCAGGTGGCCGCGCAGGCCAGGATCAGAGGGAGAGCCATCCACCTCATGCGCTCCTCCGCACCAGCTCCTGGGCGCGCCCGACCAGTTCGTCCAGCTTTTCGCCGTACTCCCCCAGCTGGGGCGCGTAGCGCACCAGGCGTGCCTCGCGCACCACCGACCGCGCCTGGCGGGCGAGCTCGCTCATCCCTTCTTCCTCCCGCTCCAGATCCCCGAACACCTCGGTGAGGACCCGCTCGATGGTGGCGGCGGCGGTCTCCTTGGAAACGCCCGCTTCCCGGGCCCGCCGCAGGTCGGCCAGAAGCGCCCGCGTGCTGCGGCGCCCCACCCTGACCCCGGCCCGCCCGCGGCGCCGGGAGATCAGGGGTGCGGCCAGCAGCAGGGCGTGGGCCCCCAGGGTCATTGCCAGCACCGCCGTGACCGCCCCCGCAGCGGGCTCGCCGGGCACCCCGGAAACATCGAGATCGGCGCGCAGGGCCAGAGTCGACGGGGCCGGCGCGGAAATACCCCCACCTGCCGCCGCGGCTGCGGCCGGGCGCACCGTGATGGGGATGGGCGACGACTCCGCCCGGCGCACTGCCCGGGCCGCAGGGTCGAAGTGGGGGAAGGCGAGAGCGGGGAGCATGAGCGTCCCGGCGGTCTCGGGCACCACCACGAACTCCCACGCTCGCTCCCCCACCAGGCCAGCGGGAGTCGCCCGCAGCCTGTCCACCACCTTGGGTGGATACACCTTCGCCCCCGCCACGTCCACCTGCGGTGCCCGATCCACCCACTTGAGGTTGCCCTTCCCCTCCACCGCCACCCGCAGCTGCACCGCCTCCCCCAGCTGCACCTCCCGGCGATCGACGCTGGTCGCCAGGCGGAAGCTCCCCACCGCCCCGCCGTACTCCGCCTCGCTGGCCGGGATGGGCAGGACGGTGATCTCCACCGGCTCGCTGGCGCGGGTGACAACCCCGGTGCCGGTCGGGTCGGCGAAAAAGCCGATGCGTCGGGGGATGGCCACCCGGAAGGTGAGCGAGGGGATGGTGAGGCTGCCGGCCCGGGTCGGGTAGAGGAGCCGGCGCATGACCGCAAGGCGCTGATAGGTCTCGCCGTCGCGTGTCACCGGCGCGGGGGTGGGGTTGTCCTCGCGGGGCAGCTCCTCCACCCAGAAGCCAGAGAACGACGGGGCTTCCGCCAGCTCCAGCCCGGCCACCGAGGTCTGCGTGACCAGGTAGAAGGTCAGCAGCACCGGCTCGCCGACGAACACCTGCCGCCGCGAGGCTTCCGCTTCCACCAGCAGCCTGGGCGGGGTCGCCGGCTGGGAGCGGCGCCCGAAGAACCCCTCGAAGGGATCGCGACGGAACATCTCCTCGAGGGGGTCCACGGGGGGAGGGCGGCGCGGCAGCACGCTGCCGGGCACCACCTCGATGGTGATCGCCTCGGTGCGGCGCTCTCCGTCGGCGAGCTGCACCGCCGCCGGCCCGATGGTCGCCTGCCCCACCCCGGTGGGACGCAGGAGAAAGACGTAGGAGCGGCTCTGGGAGATGGCGCCGTTGACGAACGACACCTGGGTGGACACCGACGGCCCCGCCACCACCTCCAGGCCGGTGAGCGCCGGCATGGTGATCTCCCCACGGGGCGCGGCGTCGGCCAGGGTGATGGTGAGCTGCACCTGGTCCTCCAGGCCGATGCGGGTGGCGTTCACCCGCGCCTCGAAGGTCGCTGCGACGGCGGCGACCGGCGCCGCCAGCAGGGCGACGAGGGCACTCACCACCCGGCGGCGCTGGCGTCCCATGGGCGAAGTTCTCACCAGTCCCGCCCCTCCCGCTTGCCCTCGCGCAGCTGCGCGAGCCTGCGTCGGTGTTCGGCCTTCTCGTTCTGCTGCAGCGCCTCCAGCAGCTGCATGGCGCGCTCCCTGGGCATGCCCACCTCCCGCTCGAAGCGCTGCTGGTCCTGCTCCTCGGGGGTCGGCTGGCGCGGCTCGGGGGGCTTTTGACCATCGCCTTGCCGCTGCTGCTGCTGGTCCTCCCGGGGGTTCTCCCGCCGCTCCTGCCGCTGTCCCCCCCCCTGGTCCTGGCGCTGTTGCTGCTGCTGCTCCTTCAGGCGGCGCAGCGCCAGTTCCAGGTTGCGGCGGGTGTCCTCGTCGCCGGGGAGCAACTGCAGGGCACCGCGGTAGGCCTGCACCGCCCCCGCATAGTCCTGCCTGTGGAAGAGGGCGTTGCCCAGGTTGTAGCGGGCCGCCGCCGCCAGGGGAGAAGAAGCCCGGCTTCCCAGCGCCTCCAGCAGGGGGATGGCCTCCCCCACCTGGCCGGAGGCCACCAGGGCGTCGGCGAGGTTGAACAGCGCCCGCTCGTCCTCCGGGCGCCGGGAAGAGGCGGACTGGAAGCGCTCCAGGGCGCGGGGAAAGTTCCCCTCCTTCCAGGCCTTCCTCCCCGCCCGGGTGTCGCGCTGGGGCTTGAGAGTGACCTCCCCCAGCACATCGCTGGCCTGTGCCGGTGCCGCCGCCACCCCCAACACCAGGGCGAGGGCCAGCACCCCCGGCCGACGGCGCAGCGGCAGGGGGAGGAGGAGTCCGAGGCTCAAGGCGAGCAGAGCCACACCCAACGGCCACTGGTAGCGCTCCTTCGGCCGATAGCTGTACTCCTGGGCCAGGCTCTTCTGCTCCATCCCCCGCACCGCCGCGACAATCTGCCAGATCCCGGTGTTGGCGGGGGCGGCGCGGGTGTACACCCCCCCCGTCTCCCGGGCCAGGCGCTGCAGCACCCCCTCGTCCAGGCGCGAGACCACCACGGTGCCGTCGCGGTCCTTCTTGAACCCCTGACGACGCCCCTCGGCGTCGAAGTGGGGAACCGGGGCCCCTGCGGCGGTGCCCACCCCCACGGTGTGAACGATCACCCCCTTGCTGCGGGCGGCGCGTAACCCCCGCTCCACGGCGCCCTCGAGATCCTCGCCGTCGGAGACCAGCACCACCACCTTGTTGGCGCGCTGCTCATCGACGAAGAGGGAGAGCGCCGCCTCCAGCCCCGCACCCAGCGAGGTTCCAGGGGTGGGCAGCATGCCCGGCTCCATGCTGTCCAGAAACAGCGCCACCGCACCGGCATCCAGGGTCAGCGGCACCAGGGGGTAGGCCTCCCCCTCCAGGGCCACCAGAGCCAGGCGGTCGCCCTCCAGGGCGTCCAGCAGCGAGCGGAGGGTCAGCCGGGCGAGGGCGAAGCGGTTGGGCTGCACGTCCTCTGCTGCCATGGAGCCCGAGGTGTCCACCACCAACACCACGTCCACCCCTTCCCGCTGGAGCTTCTCCCGCACCACTCCCCACCGGGGACCGGCGAGGGCAAGGGCCAGTCCCACCACGGCGAGGGAGAAAAGCGCCAGGCGTACCCACCGCCAGGCCTCGGCAGGCCGCGCCATGACCTTCGGCCACAGGGCGCGGGCCACCAGCTGCGCCGTCCGCTCCCGGTCGCGGCGCACGCACCACGCCTCCACCGCCAGCATCACCGGGATCGCGGCCAGCAGGAGAAGCCACAGCGGCGCGGCGAACTCCATTCTCCTCCCTCCTACACCGGCGCCACCCGCAGCCCCACCACCCAGGCCGCCGCAGCGGCGGCCAAGAACCCCGCGGCGGCGAGCAGGAAGGGGCGGTACAGCTCGCGGTAGCGCCGGTAGGTCGACACCTTGATTTCGGACTTTTCCAGCTCGTCGATGCGGGCGAAAATGTGGCGCAGCGACTCGGGGTTTTCGGCCCGGAAAAACTCCCCCTGGGTGCGAGCCGCAATGCGTTGCATCAACCCTTCATCCACCTCCACCTGGGTGGTGACGGTGCGGGTCACCACCCGACCGGTGAAGGGGTCCTGCACCTGCACCGGCATGGGCACCAGCCCCCCGCGCCCCACCAGCACGGTGTAGACCTTCACCCCCATGGCCCGGGCAATGTCGGCGGCGGTGTCGGGGTCGATCTCCCCGGCGTTGTTGGCCCCATCGGTGACCAGCACGATCACCCTGCTCTTGGCCTGGGAGTGGCGCAGTCGGTTCAGGGCGGTGGCCAGCCCCGAGCCGATGGCGGTGCCGTCGGGGAGTTGGCCCAGTTTCACGTCCTCCAGCTGGCGCAGCAGCACGCCGGTGTCGGTGGTGGGGGGCGCCTTGGTCAGGCTGGTGCTGGCAAAGATCACCAGCCCCAGGCGATCGTTCACCCGCTGACGAATGAAGCCCGACACCACGTCCTTGGCCACCTGCAGGCGGTTGGCGGGGCGGAAGTCCTCGGCGGCCATGGAGCCCGAAATATCCAGGGCCACCACGATATCCACCCCCTGGGTGGTGACGTCCCGGCGTTCGGAACCGTGCTGGGGGCGGGCCAGCGCCACCGCCGCCGCCATCAATCCCAGCCCGGCCAGGACCACCGGCAGGTGGCGCAGCCGCACCCGCCACCCGGGCACCAGGCGGCTGCTCACGCGGCTCAGAGAGGGGAAGGTCAGGTGCCGGCCACGGCGTTCCCGCGCCAGCGCCGCCGCCACCACCGCGGGACCGGCGAGCACCGCCAGCAGCCACAGCGGCTCGGCAAAGCGCACCCCGGCGAGGAACTCGCTCACGCCGCCTCCCCCTCTCCCACCGCCGTGGCAGCGGCCAGCAGCCGCTCCAGCTCGTCGACCACCCCCCGCACCTGCTCCAGGTGCCGGCGCGCCCGCGCCTGCTCCCCCGGGCCGCCGGCGAACTTCACCTCGTCGGCGGCGGCGGTGAGCTCCCGCACCCTCCCCGCCAGGCCACCGGCCAGCGGGTGGTCGCGCAGGAAGGCAAAGGTTTCCGCCGAGGTCATCTCCAGCACCGGCGCCTCGAGGCGCCGCTCCAGGTAGCGCTTGGCGATGGCGACCAGTTCGATGTAGAAGGCTCGCAGCTCCCCGCGCTCCAGCAGTCCCGCCGCCTCCAGACGCCCCAGCGCCCCGAGCGCCTCTTCGCCGGGCGGGACCTCAGGCACGGGCGTCGGCTCCGTGACGCCGGCGGCGCGCCGACGCCGCCGCCACCACCAGACGGCGGCGCTCACCAGCCCGGCCAGGAGCAGGCCCAACGCGATCCAGAAGGGCGCCCCGGCGGGCAGCCCCACCGGCGGGCGCAGGTCGGCCAGCCGTTGCTCCTCGGGATCGTCGGGCAGCAGGGAAGAAACCTTGATCGCCAGCGGCGCGGTGGCGACCTGCCCGCGGGTGCCATCGGGCTCCTCGAAGGTGGCTGTCACGGCCGGGATGGTCACCTCGTCGAGGCCGAACACCGTTGCCCGGTAGACCGCCACGTTCGGCCGGGGCGAAGTCTCGAGCTTCTCGAGGGTCACCTCGGGGGTGACCACCTCGGGGGGGAAACCCCAGCGGGCGGAGGCCGGAGCCTCCCCCCGCACCTCCACGGTGAAGGGCTCGCCCACCGTCACCGTGGTGGCGGAGGGAACTGCCACCGCCCGGGCCGGCTCGGCCCAGGCCGCCGTCGGTCCATGTAGCGCCAGCGCCGCCACCAGGGGAGCCACTCCCCTCATCGGCGCTTCTCCCGGGCGGCGAAGAACGCCGCCAGCGGTCGCTCGTACGACTCGGCGGTGGAGAGGGAGAGCACATCGAGGCCGGCCCGGCGCAGCGGCTCGCGCACGGCCTCCAGAGAGACCGGGGCCAGGCGCCGCCGCACCCAGGGGTCGGAGGTGTCCACCACCCGCACCTCGCCGGTTTCGGGGTCGGCGAAGGTCACCATGCCCGCCGCCGGTAGCTCCACCTCTCGCGGGTCCCACAGGTGCAGGGCGACCACATCGTGGCGCCGGCGCAGCATCCGCAGGGGGCTTTCCAGCTCGCCGGACTGGAAGTCGGAAATCACCGCCACGATACCCCGCCGCTTCATCACCCGGAAGGCGAAGCGCGCCGCCCCGGCGATCTCGGTGCCCCGCCCCTCGGGCTCGAAGGCGAGTAAATCGTGAACGATGCGCAGGGCGTGGTCGGTGCCCCGCCCGGGGGGAACGTAGCGTTCCACCCGGTCGGTGAACAGCACAGCGCCCACCCGGTCGTGGTTGGCCACCGCCGAGAACGCCAGCACCGCCGCCAGCTCCGCGGCCAGATCGCGCTTGGTGAGAAACCCCGAGCCGAAGCGCTGGGAGCCCGAGACGTCCACCAGCAGCATGAGGGTGAGATCGCGCTCCTCCACGTAGCGCTTGACGTACGCCTGGCCCAGCCGCGCGGTGACGTTCCAGTCGATGGTGCGCACATCGTCCCCGGGCTGGTACTCGCGCACCTCGGCGAACTCCATGCCGCGCCCCTTGAACACCGCGCTATAGGCCCCCACCACCCCCGACTCCAGGATCACCCGGGTGCGCAGGCGGATGCGCCGGACCTTGGCGATGGTTTCCCGGTCAAGCACGGGCGAGACTCCTCACGGCACCTCGACGCGCTCCAGCAGGCGATCGATGAACTCGTCGGCAGTGACGTTCTCGGCCTCCGCCTCGTAGGTCAAGATGATGCGGTGGCGCAGGACGTCGTGGGCGATGGCCTTGACGTCCTCGGGGATGACGAAGCCGCGGCCGGCCAGGAAGGCCATCGCCCGCGCCGCCTGGGAGAAGGCCAGGGTGGCCCGGGGAGAGGCACCGAAGGCCACCAGGTGCGCCGCCTCCCCCAGGCCCACCGCCGCCGGGGTGCGGGTGGCGCGCACCAGGGCCACCATGTAGTCGCGGATGCGCTCATCGAGGTGGATCTCCAGGGTGCGCCGCTGCAGCCGCAGCACCGCGGGGCGGTCCAGCACCCGGGTCACCGCCGGCACCTGGCCGGCCAGCATGCGGTCCAGAATCCCCCGCTCCTCCCCCGCCGACGGGTAGGCCACCTTCGTCTTGAAGAGGAAGCGGTCCACCTGCGCCTCGGGCAGCGGGTAGGTCCCCTCCTGCTCGATGGGGTTCTGGGTGGCAAAGACGAGAAACGGCTCCGGCAGCGGGTAGGTGGCGTCCCCCAACGTCACCTGGCGCTCCTGCATGGCCTCCAGCAGCGCCGACTGCACCTTGGCCGGCGCCCGGTTGATCTCGTCGGCCAGCAGCAGGCTGGTGAACACCGGCCCCTTGCGGGCCACGAAGTCGCCCGTCTTCTGCTGGTACACCATGGTGCCGATGAGATCGGCGGGCAAGAGATCCGGGGTGAACTGGATGCGCGCGAAGGGCAGCTCCAGCACCTCGCCCAGGGTCTTCACCGCCAACGTCTTGGCCAGCCCCGGCACGCCCTCCACTAGGATGTGCCCCCGGCACAGCAGCGTGGCCAGCAGGCGCTCCAGCAGCGCCCCCTGCCCGACGATCACCTTCCTGATTTCATGGAGCGCCGATTGTAGCTCCAGCGCCTCCTCGCGCACCTGCTCGTTGAGGACCTTGAGATTGGCCTCGACACCCGCCGACATACCCCCTCCTCGCACACATCACCCCTCGCGGGGCTCCAGCGCGGCGGGGCGATGCAACGTACATGCCCGCCTGGGGGGTTGCGTTGCCCCCCGCACGGCGTCGAAATGGCGCCTTCGCCTGCGCCATCGCGGCAAGACCAATCACCTCGGTCGGCACCAGCACTCGACCCATTGCTGGACACCGAAGGTGAGGTATACTCGATATTGCGTTCACGACTCACATCCGTTTCCGGTGATGCCTACTGGAGTCGGCTGAGCGAGACGGAGGGGTAAGAGTCGTTCCGTAGAGGAGCCCGCCGGTGGCGGCAAATCGCGAGAAGGGAGAGGCGTCAATGAGAATGCCTTGGAGAATGACACGTCACTGGGCGTTGATGATGAGTTTGCTCATCGCGCCCGCAGCGCTTGCCGAACTGCCTGCCTGGGAGGCTGCCTCGTACCTGCCGCCGGTGTTTCCCGCAGGCCAGCCAGGTCCCAAGGGCGCACCGTCGGCCTTTCCCAAATTGTCTGTCGGGCTCAACCGGGTCCTGGAGAGCCGCGACGAACTCACCGCCGCCGCGGCCTCCGGCTTCCAGGTGGCGAACCAGCGCATCCAGGTGCACATCGAGACCAGCGAGGCGGCCGTCCCGGAGCTCGTGGCCTGGCTGGAGCGGGACGGGGCCGAGCGGGTGTCCTCCGCCTACCACTTGGTGCAGGCCCACGTCTCACCCGCCACCTTGCGCGCCCTGGCGGCTCACCCTGACGTGATTGCGGTGCGCAAGCCCTACTACTACCAACCCAGCCCCGAGGAGAAGGAGATCCGGGCCCGGATCATGTCCGGCTCCAAGATCACCGAAGCGCTGGCCACCATGAACGTGCCCGCCTGGCATACCGCCGGCATCCGCGGCCAGGGGGTCAAGGTCGGGGTGATCGACGGCGGGTTCACCGGCTACCAGAGCCTGCTGGGCAGCGACCTGCCCCCATCCAACAAGGTGTTCGTGTGGTCGCCGGGGGCGGCAAACATGAACAACTCCGAACACGGCCTGATGTGCGCCGAGATCGTCACCGACATCGCCCCGGCCATCGACGGCCTGTACCTGGCGGCGGTCAACACCGAGGTGGACATCGTCAACGCCACCCAGTGGATGCAGAGCCAGGGGGTGAAGGTGATCACCATGTCGCTGGGGTGGCTGTCCTGGGGCCCGGGCGACGGCACCGGGATCCTCGCCAACAACATCAACTCCTTCGTCAGCGCCGGCGGGTTCTGGTCCAACTCGGGGGGCAACTCTCGCCTGGCCCACTGGCAGGGCAACTGGGTGGACGCGAACGGCGACGGGTGGCTGGAGTTCGATGGCACGGGGCGTACCGTCAACTGCATCACCTCGGACGGAGTCAACTGTGCCATCATTCCCTCGGGTAACAGCATCTCCGCATCGCTCGTCTGGAACCAGTGGAACGCCCCGCAGACCGACCTGGATTTCTACATCGTCAAGTGGAATCAGGCGTCACAACAGTGGCAGGTGTTGGGCAAGTCCGAAGGAGACCAGAACGGCCAGGCGGGCCAGCGACCTGTGGAAGAGGATTTTGACGTGCAGGTCACCGACGAGGAAACGGCCTATGGCTTTGCCATCAAACGCTGGTCGGGGCCGACCAACGTGCAGCTGGAGTTCTTCAACCGCTTCGACTCCAACCCCCTTATGGTGAATGTCCAGGAGGGGTCCATCACGCCACCGGCGGACGCGGCCAACGCCGTGGCGGCGGCGGCCCTGAACGTCAACACCCTCGGCCTCAAGGCCTACAGCTCCAAGGGACCCACCAACGGGCCCGGCGGCGCCCTCACCGGCGGTGTGGTCAAGCCGGATCTGGCCGCCTTTGCCGACGTCTCCTGCCACGCCTACGGGGATGGCCAATGCGGCGGCACCTCCGCCGCGGCGCCCCACATCGGCGGCGCGGCGGCGCTGGTGCGCTCGGGCTACCCCTCCTATACCGGCGTCCAGACCCGCCAGTACCTGGAGACCAACGCTGTCGACATGGGACCTTCAGGAAAGGACAACGACTACGGCACCGGCCGCCTGCGGCTCGGTGCGCCTCCGGCTTCCTCTTGCAACTACAGCATTTCCCCCACCAGCCGCAGCCACGGCTCGGGAGCGGAGAACGGCACCGTCGCCGTGAGCACCACATCCGGGTGCTCCTGGACCGCCCAGAGCAACGCCAGCTGGATCAACGTCACCGGCGGCGCCTCCGGCAGCGGTAACGGCACCGTCAGCTACTCGCTGGTCGCCAACGGGACCTCCAGCCAGCGCACCGGGACCATGACCATTGCCGGGCAGACCTTCACCGTCACCCAGGCGGGCAGCGGCAGTCCTCCCCCCTCGGGGCAGGCCACCTGGGTCGAGGCGGTGATCAACCTCAACACCTCGGGCGGTGACCGCTGGCGCAGCGACGTGGCCGTGTTCAACGCCGGGACGGCTCCCGCCACCATCAATTTCCGCGTCTACCTGGACGGCGGCGGCACCGTGGAGGCCACCTCGCAGACGCCAGTGCCGGCGGGGGGCCAGGGGTACTTCGTCGACCTGGTGGGTCAGCTGCAGCGCAGCGACAAGGGCTCCCTGGAGGTGTGGTCCAGCCAGCCGCTGGTGGTCACCT
The DNA here is from genome assembly GCA_039961755.1 of Acidobacteriota bacterium. GTDB lineage: Bacteria > Acidobacteriota > Thermoanaerobaculia > Thermoanaerobaculales > Thermoanaerobaculaceae > CALEVZ01. The sequence goes on from JABRVY010000562.1 coordinate 10,161, forward strand.
CCCGCACCTACAACGACAAGGGCACGGCCGGGACCTACGGGCAGTTCTACGACGGCTACGCCTCCTCCCAGGGTCTGGCCGCCAACCAGGTGGGGGTGATCCCCCAGTTGCGCCAGGACGCCACCTTCAGGAGCAACATCTCGGCCACCAACACCGGGACAGCTCCGGCCTCGGTGACGCTGACCCTGCACCTGGCCAACGGCACCCAGGTGTGGAGCGATACCCGCACCATCCAGCCAGGGCGGTTCTACCAGTGGGTGAGACCGTTCCAGACCGCCGGCCAGACCAACCTGGTCAGTGGCTTTGCCCGCATCCGGGTCAACACCGGCTCCGGGGTCATCGCCTCGGGGTCGGTGATCGACAGCCGCACCGGTGACCCCTTCACCATCCCCGCCAAGCGCATCCAGTAACCATCAAGGCCCCCGGAGCTGCCCGCTCCGGGGGCCTGGCTTCCCGCGGACCGCCATGGCCGGTCAGCGGAAACTCGCCAGCGCACTTCCCTCATCCTCGTAGACCTCGAAGACGCCAATCACACGTGTGAGCAGCAGCACCTTGCGAATGCGATCCTCCACGTGCAGAAGCTTCAAGGTGGCGCCGCGAGCCACCGCCGTCGCCTTGGCCCGCACCAGCTCCCCCAACCCGCCGGAATCCATATAGGTGCAGTCCTGGAGGTCGAGCAGAAGCCGGGTTCTGCCGGCATCGAGCACCCGGAGGATCTCCTGGCGCAGCGCCACGTCCCCCTCGCCAATGGTGAGCTGGCCGCTCACGGCCAAGATGACCACGCCCGAATCCACCCGTGTCGTGATCCGCATCCCCGCCCCTCCGCATCCAGGCCCCTGGCGGCCGGGCGCCGGCGCGATCTCGCGCGGCGAGCGCCTACCCCTTCGTCGGGGTGCGATGCGATCGATATGGTATTCCAAGCCATGGCAGTGCCCCGAACGACGCCAGGGAACCGGCAGAGGGACGCTGATATCGCCGTGAGACGCGAGCTGGGGACCATGACATGGTACCGGGAGAGGCCTCAAAGAAGGGGAGTCGAGGTTCCACACACGAGGGGGCGGGGCGACCGACCCCCGGGCAAAGGATAGACGTCATCCCGAGTCTGGCGTACCCTGCCGGCATCAAGGTGGCGATTCGTGTCGACGGCGCTCGAGCACCTCAAGGGGAAGTACGAAATCCTGGAAAAGCTCCAGGAGGGGGGCATGGGCGCCGTGTACAAGGTGCGCCACCGCCTCCTGGACGAGGTGCGGGTCATCAAGGTGGTGCGCCCCCAGTTCAAGCGCGACGAGGAGGTGAAGGCGCGCTTCTTGCGCGAGGCGCGCACGGTGATTCGACTGCGCCATCACAACATCGCCCAGCTTTATGACTTCTCCATCGACGCCGACGAGAACGCCTTCATCGTCATGGAGTTCATCGACGGGGTCACCTTCCTGGAGCTGCTGCGCCGCGCCCGCGTGCTGCCCATCTCCCTGGTGCTGGAGATGTCTCGCCAGAGCCTCGAGGCGTTGCGTTACCTGCACCGGCGCAGCATCGTGCACCGCGACATCGCGCCCGATAACCTCATGCTCACCCGCGACGAGGACGGCTCGCCGCTGGTCAAGCTCATCGACCTGGGGGTGGCCAAGGCCCTGGAGGGCGGTTCCAGCTTCACCGTTGCCGGCACCTTCCTGGGCAAGGTGCGCTACGCCTCCCCGGAGCAGTTTCGCTCCCAGGAGGGAATCCAGGTGGAGCCCCGCTCCGACCTGTACTCCTTCGGAGTGGTGCTCTACCAGCTCCTGACCGGCGCCCTGCCGGTCCGGGGCACGTCCCTCTCCACCCTGATCGCCGGCCACCTGCTGGAGCCACCCATCCCCTTCTCCGAGACCGACCCCGAGGGCCGAGTGCCGGAGGACCTGCGCCAGCTCGTGCTCCATGCCCTGGCCAAGAAACCCGAGGACCGCCCCGCCAGTGCCGGCGTCTTCATCCAGGCCCTGGAAGAGATTCAGCAGCGCTACCCCCTCGAGGGAGGCGAGCTCGACCGTCTTCTCACTGCCCCGGACTTGCCCACCACCAAGCTGCCCGTGGTCAAGCCCGGGTCCACCCAGGATCGCCTGGATGAGCAGTTTCGGCTCATCGCCACCGCTCTACCCAAGGAGCGACCGGCCTGGCTCGACCCTCGCCTGGAACCAAAGGAACCGGTTGTCCCCGAGCCTGGCGCCAGCGGGGTCGCGAGTGCGGCCGTCGAGGAGAATGCCGAGGCCGTGGTCGAGGTCCCGACCATGGCAACCCCGCTTCCGGTGGCCCCCGCGTCCACGCC
>JABRVY010000563.1:0-2762 GCA_039961755.1 Acidobacteriota bacterium
CCCCAGCGATTCTCCCCTCGGCGCGGCCAGCCGCGTCGCTGCAGATGTTCCGCCCCGGCCGCCAGTCGTTCCTGCAGCACCTGCTCGGCTCCCCTTTGCCAGCGATCCAGCCCCGGGTGGGAGCGGGTGAAGTACGGCGAGGACACCACCAGGACCACCGCAACCACCGCCATGGCCGCCCAGAAGGCGAGGAAGATACGGAGAAACAACCTCCTCACTTCACACCTCCGGGTCGAATGGCCTGATACCCCACACCCCGTACCGTGGCAATGCGCTCGCGGCCGTCGGGAAGGGGCCCCAGCTTCTTGCGCAGGTTGGAGATGTGCACATCGAGACTGCGATCAAAAGCGGTCGGACGCCGCCCGAGCACCTGGCGAAACAGCGTCTCGCGGCGCACCACTGCGCCGGCCTGGCGCAGCAGCGCCTCCAGAAGGGCGAACTCGGTGCCGGTGAGATCCACGGGAACCCCGCCGCGCAGGGCCACCCGAGCACCGGGGTCGAGCACCACATCCCCCACCTGGAGGCGCCCCTCGCCGGAGCTCCCCTTGCCGCGGCGCAGGACGGCCCGGATGCGCGCCGCCAGCTCACGGGGGTTGAACGGCTTGGCCAGGTAGTCGTCGGCCCCCAGCTCCAGCCCGACGATGCGATCCACCGGCTCGCCGCGGGCGCTGAGCATGAGTACCGGCACGGCCGAGGTTTCGCGCAGGCGGCGCAGCACCTCGAACCCCGCCAGGCGCGGCAGCATGACGTCCAGTACGACCAGATCCGGCGCCCACTCCCGCGCCAGCTTGAGGCCCTCCTCGCCATCGCCGGCCTTGCCCACCTCGAACCCCTCGCCGCCCAGGAACTCCTCCAGCAGGGTCAGCAACTCCGCGTCGTCATCGATCAGCAGCACCCGGGTCATCACCCGGAACTCTAGCAGCCCGGCGGAGGACTCGGCCGCGCTTAACATTTCCTTACACAGCCCTCACGTTGCCTTGCACTCTTTGCGACAACACTTGACGTCACCGTTCGTCATGGAGGGATGAGCGGCGAAGAAGACCACGTTCGCCGCCGGGAGGAACGACGATGACGAAACGACACCTCATCATCCTGGCCGTGGTGGCCATGCTGGTGGCGGGCGGCACCTACGCCGTCGCCGGGGCCGGCAAGGGACGCCCCGCAGCCGGCGCACCAGGCGAGTGCACCGGCGTCGGTCCGGGGCCAGCGGGAGGCTTCGGCCTGCTGGGCCGTGGCATGCGCCAGCTGGATCTGACTTCCCAGCAGCAGGATGCCATCCGCGCCATCCTCGAGGCGGAGCAGCCCAGGATCCAGCAGCTGCGGCAGCAGCTGTGGGACAACCGCGACAAGTTCCGCGCCGAAAACCCTCCCACCCAGTTCAACGAGGCGGCCGTGCGCGCCCACGCCGAGGCCCAGGCCAAGATTCGCACCGAGCTGGCAGTGGTGATGGCTCGCACCCGCGCCCAGGCGCTGGCGGTGCTCACGCCGGAGCAGCAGGCGAAGCTGGGAGAGCTGCGATCGGGCCGGGAGCAGCGCTGGGGCGGCAAGGGGTGCGGCAAGGGAATGGGCAGCGGCTGGGGCCTGTAGTTCAATCACGAGGTCGCGAACCCGGCGGCGCCGCCAGCCCGGCGCCGCCGCTTGCCGTGCCCGACCCACAGGCCATGGAGCAGGCATGAAGAGAACCAAGATCATCGTTATCGCAGCAGTGGTCGTTGCGGCGGGTGCCACGGCCTCCTTCCTGGCCACCCGCGGCAGCGCGGAAGCCCCCTCCTACCGCTTCGTGCCTGTAGAGCGAGGCACCATCGATCAGGTGGTGTCGGCCACTGGTACCCTGTCCGCGGTCACCACCGTGCAGGTGGGCACTCAGGTGTCGGGGCTGATCGCCGAACTCTACGCCGACTTCAACGATCGGGTGGAAAAGGGGCAGGTGATCGCCCGTCTCGACACCACTCTGCTGGAGTCCAACCTGCGAGACGTGCAGGCGGCGCTGGAGCGCAGCCAGGCGGAGCTGCGCCAGACGGAGCGCGACCTGGAGCGCCTCTCCTCCCTGTACGAACAGGGTGTTGCGCCGGTGGCTGACTACCACCGCGCCCAGTACCTCCACGACGTTGCCCGCGCCCAGGTGAAGTCCGCCGAGGCCTCTCTCGCCCGCGCCCGACAAAACCTGGCCTACGCCACCATCGTGGCACCGGTGTCGGGGATCGTGGTGGAGCGGGCGGTCGACGTCGGGCAAACGGTGGCGGCGAGCCTGCAGGCTCCGCGCCTGTTCACCATCGCCAACGACCTCTCCGAGATGCAGATCCTCGCCGCGGTGGACGAGAGCGACATTGGCGCCATCAAGGAGGGCCAGACCGCGCGCTTCACCGTCAAGGCCTACCCGGAGCGGGCCTTCACCGGCACCGTCAAGCAGGTGCGCCTGCAGTCCACCGTGGAGCAGAACATCGTCAACTACACCGTGGTGGTGGCGGTGGCCAACCCCGACGGGGTGCTGCTGCCCGGCATGACCGCGACCCTGGAGTTCGTGGTAGCGCACGCCGAGGACGTGCTGAAAGTGCCCAACGCCGCCCTGCGCTTCCGCCCCCCCGACGACCTCCTGGCCGAGGCGCGGGAGCGATTCCAGAAGGAGATGGAAGCCCGGCGCGCCATTCGCGAGGGTACCGGCGAGGGGGGCGGAAGCGCAGGGCGGCGTTGGGCACTTTCAGCACGTCCTCGGCGTGCGCTACCACGAACTCCAGGGTCGCGGTCATGCCGGGCAGCAGCAC
>JABRVY010000564.1:0-1406 GCA_039961755.1 Acidobacteriota bacterium
GGGTGGAGGTGCGCACCTCCACCCTGGTCATCGACATCGAGCCCGAGGTCGTGCGGGTGCGACGGGGGGAGATCGCCGAGCTGGTCCCTGCCCACACGGTGCTGTGGGCGGCGGGGGTCAAGGCCTCTCCCCTGGGCGAGGTGATCGCCGCCGCCACCGGCGCCAGCCTGGACCCGCAGGGGCGCGTCCGGGTCAACCCCGACCTCACCGCGCCGGGGCATCCGGAGATCCTCGTCATCGGCGACCTGGCCCACTGCCCGGGGCGGAACGGTCAGCCCCTGCCCGGCGTCGCCCAGGTGGCCATGCAGCAGGGCGCCTACGCCGCCCGCCTCATCACTGATCGCCTCGCCGGGCGCACCGTCCCCCCCTTCCCCTACCGGGACTGGGGGGCGATGGCAACCATCGGTAGGCATGCCGCCGTGGCCGACCTGCTCGGGGTGCGTTTCTCCGGCTTCCCGGCGTGGCTGGCCTGGCTGTTCGTGCACCTCATGAAAATGGTGGAGTTCTCCAACCGCGTCCTGGTCCTCGCCCAGTGGGCGTGGAACTACTTCACCTTCAACCGCTCCGCCCGGCTCATCACCAACACCGCGGCGGCCCGCCCGGCAAGCCCTGAGCCCCTGCGGCACACCGGTCGGCGCGCCGGCTGAAAGCCGGCCCGTCGACAACGAGACCCCCGCGAGCGGGCACGCCCATCCCGCCCGCTCGGACCGCCGACCCCCGACTCCCGGGCGAAGTCCCCCCTGTCCGTGACCGTGTCCGTGTCGGTGCCCGTGTCGGTGGCCGTGTCGGTGTCCGTGACCCTGGGTGCGCGGGCCTCTGGCCCGCACCGAGGGAGCGTTGGCCCAACGCTTGGTACCAGGTACCGCTATTCGTAGCGATTTCGAGATAGGCATGGCAGTGCCCGTGACCGTGTCCGTGACCGTGTCCGTGACCGTGTCGGTGTCGGTGTCCGTGACCGTGGCCGTCGCCGTGTCAGTGGCCGTGGCCGTGTCGGGAGCAGTAAAGACGGCCGCCCCATGGCGGGGCGGCCGGGTCATCATTCTTTCTCACCACCAGTTGGTGGGGTCGCCGGTGACGTTGTCCACCACCGAGACGAACGCCCAGGAGCGTCCCTGCACACCGTTGGGCCTGTCATCCAGGGGCAGCACGGTGAGCCCGTAGCTGCCAGCAGGGAGACTGTCCCGCGGAATGCCCACCAGGTCCTCCAGCCTCTCCACCAGGTTGGCCCGGGGTTGCAGGGTCAGCTCCTTCTCGGCCACCTTGCTGCCGTCGGCAGCGTAGAGAGTGAGCCGGTGCACGATGGAGCGCTCCGTGTTGCCGTTGTAAAGCCCCAGGTTGATGCGGAAACGGGGCGAGATCTCGAGGCCGGCAAAGTGCTGCACCGGCCACCCGTAGGGGGGATAGAA
>JABRVY010000565.1:0-1160 GCA_039961755.1 Acidobacteriota bacterium
GCTCTTCCCCCCCCGGATGACCCCGCCATCGCCAAGCTCCTGGAGGGATTGCGGCAGGCCGCCGGAGCTGCCGGCTGTTCGCTCCGGCTGGAGCTGCCAGGGCATGGTCCGCCGATGGCCTACGCCCTGGGCGAGCCCTGCGCCAGCGGCCAGACCCTCCGCATCCACCTGGAAGTCCGAGAGGGTTTCCGCGCGGCCTTTCAATTGTGTGGCGCCGGTCGCGGACCCGCCGCCAGCCCCGCCGCCCTCGAGGCGCTGGCGCCGGTGTTACAGGGAGCGCTCGACGCTCTCGTCGAACGGTACAACTCCAACCGGCAAGTCGAGGTGCTCGCGCAAATTCTGAACGCGGCGGACAAGGCGACCCTGCTGGTGGACCTCACCGGCGAGATTCTCTTCGCCAACCCCAGGGGCGATGAGTTTCTCGCCCTGCACACCGAGGAGCCCCTGGCGCGCCTGAACCCCGACGCCCCCCTGGAACCCCTGTTGCACCTGGTGGTGCGAGAGATGCAGGCGCTCTCTCTCCGACCCGAGAACATGGTGCGCCGCACCCTGACCCTGGTCTCCGGCCAGGCCTGGCAGCTCGAGCTCGTCCTGCTCTCCCGCGCTTCGACCGAGGGCCACTGTCTGGTCATCCTGAGTCCCATCCATCTGCCTACCGGGCGGCAGCTTCACCTTCGCCTGAAGGAGTTCGGCGTCTCGCCCCGGGAGGCAGAGGTGATCGCCCACCTGCTGCGGGGGCGCCGCAACCCGGAGGTGGCAGCGGCGATGGGCATCACCGAGTACACGGTGAAGGACCACCTCAAGCACCTGTTCGCCAAGCTTTCCGTCTCCTCACGCACCGAGCTGTTCGCTCGCCTGGCCGCCGAGGGCGCCATTCCACCCCAGACGTGAGCGCGGCCACCCGCCGGGGTCACGCCTCCCCTGCCCCGGTGAGCAGTTCTACCCTTTCAGCCAGAACCGGCGCCAGGCGGGCGAAGGCGGCGAAGGCGGCGGCCTGGAGGGGGAGAACGCGCTGCCCGCTGCCCCGCTGCGCCAGTCTCACTACCGACCGCGCCACCTGCGCCGGCGACAGCACCGGCACCAGGAGTTGCGCCAGGCGAGGGAGCTTGGCGTGGGGCACGCCGTCCACGATCATGCCGGTCCGCACCGGCCCGGGGCAC
>JABRVY010000566.1:0-11320 GCA_039961755.1 Acidobacteriota bacterium
GGGTGGTCATTGTCGCCGAGGTGGGGGTCTTCGCAGTGCTGGGGGCGCTGCTGGCTCCCCTCCTGGGGGAGACGCTGCTGCTGGCGGTGGGCCCCCTGCAGGCCGAGTCGGCGGGGTTCGTGGCGCCCCATGTGAACCCGCGGCTGGTCCCGGAGACCTTCCTGGCCACCCTGGCGGCCAGCCCCCTGGGGGCGCTGCTGCCCGCCTGGCGGGTGCTGCGCCTGGCCCCGGCCAGCATCCTGCGCTTGCCATGAACCTCGCGTCCCCCTCCCTCCGCCCCGGCGTGCACCTGCTGGCCCGGGGCCTGGCCAGATCCTTCGAGGGGGGGCTGGTGCCGGCGGTGCGGCGGGCGGACCTGGAGGTGCAGCCGGGGGAGGCGGTGGCCATCATGGGCCCCACCGGCTGCGGGAAGTCCACCCTGCTGGCCATGCTGGCGCTGCTGGAACCCCCCGAGGCGGGGGAGCTCTTCCTGGACGGGGTGCCGGCGGCACGGCTGGGCTCGGGGGAGCGCCTGCGCCGGGAGCAGGTGGGGATCGTGTTCCAGTTCCATCACCTGCTTCCCCACCTGTCGGCCGCGGAAAACGTCGCCCTGCCCCTGGCCAGGTCTGCTCTCTCTCGCGCGCAGCGTCGGGAGAGGGTGGCCGAGCTGCTGCACGCCCTGGGGCTGGAGCATCGCGCCCGCACGCTGGCGGCCCGGCTCTCCGGGGGGGAGCGGCAGCTGGTGGCCCTGGCCCGGGCGCTGGTGAACCGGCCGCGCCTCATCCTGGCCGACGAGCCCACCGGGGCGGTCGACTCGGCCACGGGGAAGTTGCTGCTGGACCACCTCTTCGCCCCGCGGGGCGGGGGGGCACCCAGCATCGTGCTGGTCACCCACGACCCCGCCGTGGCAGGGCGCGCCCACCGGGTGGTGCCCATGCGGGACGGGGTGCTCCCCGCCTGACGAGGCCCGGCGGGCGTCGGCGGTTCGCCGACGCTTCTCACAAAGCCAGGGCACGTGCCTGCTCCACCAGCGGTCCGAGGCGCGGGGTCAGCCAGCGGTTCCCCTCGATGGCGCCCCCCAGGGCGGCGACGGCGCGGCGGGCCGCCTCCCGTCGTTCCTCGCCGGTGGCCAGGCGGGCCCGCAGCAGCTCGAGCTCGCCTCGCAGGGCCAGGGTGTCGGGACTGGCGGGAAGGTCGGCCAGAGCCGCCAGGCCCGCCTCGATCTCGGCGACGGCGCGGGGTGGGCGGCGAGTCAGCCAGGCGGCTCGCTCCAGGTGCACCCGGGCCAGCTCGCGCCGGGCCTCCAGGTAGGCGGGGTTGATGGCCAGGGCGCGGCGCAGGGCTCCCTGGGCGCGGGCGAAGGCAGGGCCGGGGTCGCCGCCCCGGGCGAGGAGGGTGCGGGCCTCGAGGAGGTGGCACTGGCCCTCGGCCATGACCGCCTCGGCGTCGGCCGGGTTGATCTCCCGGGCGCGGGCGAGGGCCTGGCGGGCGTGGGCCAGGGCGGGGGTGGCGGAGCGCCCCTGCTGGTGCTCCCAGGCGGCCTGCACGCGGTAGAGCTGGCCCAGGTTGGTGTAGGCGAAGGGGTCGTCGGGGTTGAGGGCGATGGCCCGCTCCAGCGCTTGGAGCCCAGCGGTCAGGGTGTCCGAGGGGTCGCTGTCCTGGGCGAGGAGAAAGCTGCCCCGCTCGATGGCGATGAGCCCCAGGTTGTTGAGCGCCACCCCGTCGGCCGGATTCGCCGCGAGGGCACGCCGCAGCACCTCCTCCGCCCGGTCGAAGGCCTCCTTGCCCTCCCGGCCGTGGGCGTACTCCCAGCGGCCAATGGCCCACAGGGCCACGCTGAGGTTGTCCATGGCCGCCACCAGGTGGGGGTGTCGGGCCAGCAGCGCCTGGAACTCGGCCTCGGCCTGACCCATGAGGGGGCGCGGGTCCTCGCCGCGCGCCACCTGGTCGAGGCCAGCCGTCAGCAGCGCCAGCCCCAGGTTGTTGCGGGCCAGGTACGAGGTGGGCTCCAGCTCGACGGCACGCCGCAGGTACTCCCGGGCCCGCTCCAGCTCCGGCCGGGGGTCGCCGCCCCCCGCCGCCGCCAGCTCGGCGCGGAAGCGGGCGGCAATCCCCAGGTAGGTCCAGGCCAGAGCATCCTCGGGCGAGCGCTGGATCACTCCCTGAGCGCTGGCGGTGGCCTGGCTGAGGGCCGCCAGCGGGTCCTGCCCCCGCCGCGCCTGGTGCTGCGCCCACTGCAGGTGGGCGAGGGCCATGGCGCGGTGGGCAGGCAGGTGGTCGGGGTCGGCGATCAGGGCCTGCCCGCAGGCCGCCAGCGCCTCCTGATACGGGGTTTCAGGGGCGGCTCCCTGCTCGGCCCGGGCCAGAAAGGCAATGTTGGCGACCTCACACAGCCCGCTGTAGCCGGTGGGGTCGCTGGGCGCCTGCGCCACCGCCTGCTGGTAGGCCTCCCTCGCCCGGGCGAGCGAGGCCAGGGCGTCGGCCAGGGCGCCCCGCTCCAACATGTCTCGCCCTTGCTGAAGGTACACCTCGCCCTCGAGGTGCAGGGCCTGGTAGAGCCAGGGAATGCGCTGGCGGGCCTGGCGCGCCTTGGCCAGGGCATCGTCCACGCGTTCCTCCAGGAAGGCAATCTGCGCCTCGGCGAGCTCAGGGGCCTTCAAGACGGCGCCCCGGGCCTGCTCGAGGAAGGCCAGGGCCGGGCGGCGGAAGGCCTCGTCCAGCTGCTGGTGCCGGGCCCGCTGCAACTCGGGGTCCCCCAGGCGCTGGCTGGAGGTCAGGGCCTCGCGGTAGCGGGCGATCAGCACCAGGGCCAGGGCGTGGGCCACCTCGGGCGGACGATAGCCGGCCGCCCACGCCCGGCGCAGGAACTCCTCGGCGCGGGCATGCTCGCCCAGCGCCATGTAGCCGCTCGCCAGGGCGTGGTTTCCCGGCCCGGCGCCGATCTGCCCGGCGCGGGCGGCCTCGGCGGCGATCCAGTCCAGGCGCTCGCGAATCCGGGCCAGCTCTGGCCGGATGTCGTGGAGGGGACGGGAGACCACCAGCCGGACGCTCTCTTCCAGGGTGGTGAGCTCCCGGGCAAAGGCCTGGGAGAGCTCCGCCTGGCGGCGCACCGCCACCACCGAACTGACGGCGAGAAAGGCGGCCCCGGCCACCGCCACCAGGGCGAGGGTCGCCGCCGCCGCTGCCACGCGGTTCTTCTTCAGGCGGCGCAGGAGCAGGGACCAGGGGGAGCGGGCGCGCGCCGCCACCGGCTCGTCGGCCAGGAAGCGTTCCAGGTCCTCGGCCAGGGCCAGGGCGGTGGGGTAGCGTCGGGCGGGATCTTTTTCCATGCAGCGGTCGACGATGGCGGCCAGGTCGGCGGGGAGCTCGGGGCGACGGCTGCGCAGGGGGGGAGCGTCGTCCTGTAACACCTTGACCAGCACCTCGGCGACGGTGCCGTCAAAGGGGGGAGAGCCGGCAAGCACGTCGAAGAGGGTGGCGCCCAGGGCGTACACATCGGTGCGGGGATCGATGGCGGCGATCTGGCCGCGCGCCTGCTCCGGGGCCATGTAGCTGGGGGTGCCCAGCACCGCCCCCTCGACGGTGTGCCCGCTCGCCCGGGTGAGGTCGCGGGCCAGCCCGAAGTCGAGGATGAACGGTCGCCACCGCCCGTCGGCGGTGCGCTCCACCATGATGTTGGAGGGCTTGATGTCGCGGTGGACCAGCCCCTCCAGGTGGGCGGCGTGGAGAGCGCGGGCCACCTGGGCGGCGATCTCCGCAACCTCGCGGTTGGTCAGTTCCCCGGCCAGGGAGCGCAGGGTGCGGCCCTGGATGAACTGCATGGAGATGTAGAGGCGCCGCCCCACCTCGCCGACTTCATAGATCTGGCAGATGTTCTCGTGGTCAACCCGGGCCTGGGCTCGGGCCTCCCGCAGGCACGCCTCCGCCACCGCCCGATCCTCGGCGCGCAGGAACTTGAGGGCCACCCAGCGTTCCAGGCGCGGGTCGAAGGCGCGGTAGACCGTGCCCATACCGCCCTCGCCCACCACCGAGAAGTGGGTGTAGCGGGTCCAGTCCGCCGGCACCTCCGGCGGCCGCTGGCCGGCGCGGGGCCCAGGGCCGGCCGCCTCCCCCAGGTCGATGGGTGGTGGTAAGGGCGCCGCTTCTGCAGGAGCCTGGGCGCGCGTGGGAGGGTCGCCGCTTACCTCCAGGATCAGCTCCGCCACCTGGCCGCGCCCCAGGGCGCCGTGCTCCACCAGCCACTCCAGCACCTCATCGGCGCCTCCGACACCGTCGAGGGCCGCGGCGGCGACCTCCCGGGCGGCGCTGTCCAGCAGCGCGGCGGGCACCAGGGCGCGCTCACGCACCAGCTGCAAGACGAGGCGGTCGAGGGGACTTTCCATTGTTTCGCAGGCGGCATTGTAGCCCTCCGGCGGGATGGCCTGGCGAGCGTTGGGAGGGGGAAATGAAAAGGAATGGTGGGGTGAGAGGGAGGGGGGTTGACAATCACCAAAGACTACTTTATAACTATTCAGCGATGGAGGGACGAGAATGAGGGGTAGCTTCCCATGGATTGGACGTGTGACGCTGGCGACGGCGCTGGCCGCTCTCTTGGCGAGTCAGGCGGGCGCGCAGTCGCTGTCGCTGGCCGAGGCGATGGCCCAGGCCCGCGCCGGCGCCCGCGAGGTGAAGGCCGCCGCCGCGCGTGCGGAGGCGGCGGCGGCGCGGGTGGAGCAGGTGAAGGGCTTTCGGCTCCCCAGCGTCGCCCTGCAGGGCATGTTCGTGTCCACCGACTCGCCGGCCGAGGCGTTCGCCTTCAAGTTGAACCAGGAGCGGTTTTCCTTTGCCGAGTTCATGGTGGCCGATCCTAACAACCCCAGCCGGCTGGAGACCGGGATCACGAGACTGGAGGTCCAGCTTCCGGTGTACACCGGCGGGGAGCTGTCGGGGCGCATCGCCCAGGCCGAGCACGCGGCCGAGGCGGCGGGGCAGAGCCGCTCGCGGGCCGCTGACGAGGCGGCGCTGGCGGCCGCGGAGGCCTACCTGATGCTCAAGCAGGCGCAGGAGTTCGCCGCCCTGCTGGAGCGCGCGCGGGCCACCGTGGCGGCCCACGTGGAGCTGGCCCGGGCCTACGCCGACCAGGGAATGCTGGTGACCTCGGAGGTGATGCGCGCCGAGGTGGAACTGGCGCGACTGGATGACATGGTGGCCAAGGCCCGGGGAGACGTGGCGGTGGCCTCCGCCAACCTGGCCTTTCGTCTGGGGCGGGAGCTGGAGGCGAGCTGGGCGCTGGCCCCACTCCCGGTGCCGCCGCCCCTGGCCGAGGAGCTCCCCCAGTGGCTGGAGTGGGCGGCGTCGCGCGCCGATCTGCGCGCCGCCGAGAAACTCCTGGCCGCCGGCGAACTGGAAGCTCAGGTGCGCCGCGCCGCCTACCTCCCCAGGGTGGGCGTGGTGGCCCGGGGGGATCTGGTGGATGACGTGCCCTTCGGAACGCGCGGGCGGTCGGCCACGCTGATGGCGGTGGCGAGCCTGAACCTCTTCGCCGGCGGCAGTGACCGGGCGGCGGTGGCGGCCGCTCGCTGGGAGGCGGCGGCCGGGCGAGAGGACGTGGAGAGGTTTCGCCAGGGGGTACGACTGCAGGTGAAGCAGGCCTTCGAGGAGGCGCGCACCGCGACGCTGCGCCAGCAGACGGCGCTGCGGGCGCTGGCGGCGGCGCGCGAGACCGAACGCATCACCGAGGAGCGTTTCCGCGCCGGTATCGTCAAGATGATCGACCTGCTGGATGCGGCCACCGCCCGGCGGGAGGCGGAGACCCGCGAGCTGGTGGCGCGCACCGAGGCGATGGCGGCGCGGCTCAGGCTGGCGGTGGCGGCCGGCCGGGCTCCGGAGTCGGTGCTGTGATGACCGGTTTGACGAGGTGAAGGATCTCGAAAACACCGAGTTGTGGATCGAAAAGAGGCGAGAGCAATGATGGAGGGTTCGATGAAGGTCCTGGGTTTGGCGATAGTTCTGGGCGGCGTGCTGACAGCGGTGGGGTGTGGCGGAAAGACGCCGGCCCCTGCGAGTGAACCTCTGCCGCCGGTGCGGGCCAGGGTGGCCCGGGTGGAGCAGAGGGTGATCCCCGCCACGGTGGAGGTCTCGGGTGTGGTGGAGGCCAGCCAGGTGGCGGCGGTGTCCAGTCGGGTGATGGCTACCGTCACGGCGGTGCCGGTCAAGGCCGGCGACGCGGTGCGGGCCGGGCAGGTGCTGGTGGAGATCGATCCCGCCACGGCACGGGGCCAGGAGGCCCAGGCTCGGGGCGCCCTCGCCCAGGCGCAGGCTGCTCTCGCCCTGGCGGAGCGCAACTGGGAACGTTTCCGGGCGCTGGCGGATCGTCAGGCGGCCTCGGAGCTGGAGGTGGATCTGGCGCGCATGCAGTACGAACAGGCCAGGGGCGCGGTGCAGCAGGCCCAGGGGGCGGTGGAAGCAGCGGCCTCGGTGGCCAGGGAGTCGCGGGTGGTGGCTCCCTTTGCCGGCAAGGTGGCCGCCAAGCTGGTGGAGGTGGGCGACCTGGCAGCGCCCGGCCGGCCGCTGGTGATGGTCGAGTCGGCCACCGGCCGCAGGCTCTCGGTCAACGTGCCCGAGAGCGCCAGCACCGCCTTGACCGTCGGCGCGAAGGTGCAGGTGCGCATCGACGCCATGCCCGAGCTGGGGGTGATCGAGGGGGTGATCGAGGAGCGCGCACCCGGCGCCGATCCCATGACCCACACGGTGATGGTGAAGGTGGCCCTGACCGGGGTGGAGGTGCCGGCGGGCGCCGCCGGGCGCGCCAGCGTGGCGGTGGGGACGCGGTCGCTGGTGGCGGTGCCGGCCGCGGCGCTGATCCGCCACGGCGGGCTGGACCTGGTGGTGGTTCGTGACTCGCGGGGGCTGGCTCGTTCCCGCGCCGTCACCCTCGGCGAGCGGCTGGAGGGAGAGGCCGTGACGGTGCTGTCGGGGCTGTCGGGGGGTGAAGAGGTGTTGTTGGGGCTGTCGGGCGCGCCGGTCGACGGGGCGCCGGTGGAAGAGGTGCGGTCGTGAGCAGCGAGCACGTGCGCAAGGGCCCCCCTTCGGCGGAGGAGGCGCGGCGGCAGGCGCTGCGCCTCAAGATGACCCGCCGCCCCCTGGGCGCCTCCGGACGCATCGCCCAGGCGTTCCTGGAGTCCAAGCTGACCCCGCTGCTGGTGGTCTTTTCCCTGCTGCTGGGTGCCTTCGCGGTGCTGGTCACCCCGCGGGAGGAAGAACCACAGATCAAGGTCCCCATGATTGACGTCTTCCTCGCCTACCCCGGCGCCTCGGCGCAGGAGGTGGAGCGGAGGGTGATCGGTCCGGTGGAGAAGGCGATCTCCGAGATCGCCAACGTGGAGTACGTGTACTCCACCTCCCAGCCTTCGGGGGGGATGATCATCGCCCGCTTCCTGGTGGGCTCCGACCCCGACGAGGCGGTGACCCGCATCCACGCCAAGGTGGCGGAGCTCACTCCGACGCTGCCTCCGGGGACGCTGCCGCCGGTGGTGGCCCCCCGCTCCATCGACGACGTGCCGGTGGTGGCCTACACCCTGTGGTCGCGGGAGGCCTCGCCGGTGGAGCTGCACCGGGTGGCCGACGAGCTCAGGGCGGAACTCTCCCGCCATCCCCGGGTGGCCCAGGTGTGGGTGATCGGCGGCCAGCGGCGGGTGGTGCGGGTGGACTTCGATCGCGAGCGGCTGGCGGCGCACCAGGTGTCGCTGCTGCAGGCTTACCAGGCGCTGTCGGCGCTCAACTGGCGGCTGCCCGCCGGCTCCCTCACCGACGCCAACCGGGAAACCCTGGTGGAGGTGGGCTCCCTCTTCCGCACCGCCGAGGATGTGGGCAACGCGGTGATCGCCGTCTACAACGGCAAGCCCGTGTACCTGCGGGAGGTGGCGAAAGTCTTCGACGGCGGCGAGGAGCCGGGGCAGTACGTGTGGATGCTGTCCGGCCCCGGCGGCGGGCACAAGGGTCTGCCCGCCGAGCTGGATGCCCACGCGGTGACCGTCGCGGTGGCCAAGAAGCCGGGCACCAACGCGGTGGACATGGTGCGCGACCTCGATGCCCGGCTCGCCAAGCTGCGCGGCCCGGTGGTGCCCTCCAACGTGGAAGTCACCAAGACCCGCGATTACGGCTTCACCGCCAACGAGAAGTCCAACGAGCTCATCTTCCACATGGCGCTGGCGACGCTGTCGGTGGTCATCCTCATGGCCTTTGCCCTGGGCCGGCGGGAGGCCATCGTCGTGCTGGTGGCGGTTCCCATGACCCTGGCGCTCACCCTGGCGTCCTCCTACCTGTTCGGCTACACCCTGAACCGCGTCACCCTCTTCGCCCTCATCTTCGCCATCGGCATCCTGGTGGACGACGCCATCGTGGTGGTGGAGAACATCCACCGGCACTACCAGCTGGGGTGGGGAAGGCCGCGTCAGACCACGGTGTACGCCGTGGACGAGGTCGGCAACCCGACGATCCTGGCCACCTTCACGGTGGTGGCGGCGCTGCTGCCCCTGGCCTTCGTCACCGGCTTGATGGGTCCCTACATGCGACCCATCCCCATCAACGCGTCGGCGGCCATGGTGTTCTCCCTGCTGGTGGCCTTCGTGGTATCGCCGTGGCTGACCTACAGGCTCTTCCGGCGCTACGCCGAACAGCACGCCGGCGCCTCCGCCGACGCTCCCTACCAGCAGACCGCCGCGGAGCAGCGCCTGCATCGTTTCTACTCCTGGATCTTCACGCCGCTGCTGGCCCGCGCCTGGCGACGCTGGGCGCTCTTGGCCGGGGTGGTGGTGCTGCTGCTGTTGTCCATGGCGCTGGTGGCGTGGGAAGTGGTCACGGTGAAGATGCTCCCCTACGACAACAAGAGCGAGATCCAGGTGGTGGTGGATACCGACGAGGGGACCACGCTGGAGGAGACGGCGGCCATCGCCCGGGAGCTGGCGGTGGCGGTGCGCACTCTCCCGGAGGTGAGCGATGTGCAGGTCTACGCCGGCACCTCCGCCCCCTTCAACTTCAACGGACTGGTGCGCCACTATTTCCTGCGCTCGGGGCCGAACGTGGCGGACCTCCAGGTGAACCTCCTGCCGAAGCACGACCGCACCCGCGCCAGCCACCCCTTCGCCATCGCCGTGCGTGATCTCTTGACGCCCATTGCCCAGCGCACCGGCGCCAACGTCAAGGTGACCGAGGTGCCGCCCGGGCCGCCGGTGCTCTCCACCATGGTGGCCGAGATTTACGGTCCCGACCAAGGGGAACGCCTGCGGCTGGCGGAGCAGGTGCGGGAGATCTTCGCCTCCACCCCCGGGGTGGTGGACGTGGACTGGTACGTGGAGGCGGCGGCACCCCAGGTCAACTTCGAGGTGGACCGGGAAAAGGCCATGCGGCTGGGCATCACCCCCGAGGCCATCGTGCGCACCGTGCGAGTGGCCCTGGCGGGAGCCGAGGCGGGGCAGCTGCACGTGGAGGAGGCCCGCGAGGGGGTGCCCATCGTCCTGCGCCTGGAGCGCCCCCAGCGCGCCTCCGTGGAGGGGCTGCTGTCGCTGTCGGTGCACGGCGGCAGCGGCCGGCTGGTGCCGCTGGCGGAGCTGATCCGCCCGCTGGAGGCGAGGCAAGAGCGCTTCATCTATCACAAGAACACCCAGCCGGTCACCTACGTGGTGGCGGAGATGGCGGGGGAGGCGGAGGCCCCGGTGTACGGGATCCTGGCCATGCAGGAGCGCATCGCTGCCCTGCGTGGCCCCGACGGGACCCCCATCGAGGTGCTCTCCACCCACCTGCCCACTGACTCCACCCGCTACGCCCTCAAGTGGGACGGGGAGTGGCACATAACCTACGAGGTGTTCCGCGACATGGGGATCGCCTTCGCCGCCGTACTGGTGCTCATCTACCTGCTGGTGGTGGGGTGGTTCCGCTCCTTCGTGACGCCGCTCATCATCATGGCCCCCATCCCGCTGACCCTGATCGGCATCCTGCCGGCCCACGGGCTCGGCGGGGTGTTCTTCACCGCCACCTCCATGATCGGCTTCATCGCTCTGGCCGGCATCATCGTCCGTAACTCCATCCTCTTGGTGGACTTCATCAACCTGGAGCTGGAGGCGGGCGAGAGGCTGGAGGAGGCGGTGATCAAGGCGGGGGCGGTGCGCTTCCGACCCATCGCCCTGACCGCGGCGGCGCTGGTGGTGGGCGGGGCGGTGATCCTGCTCGATCCGATCTTCCAGGGGCTGGCGGTGGCGCTCATCTCGGGGGTGGTGGTGGCCACGGCGCTGACCCTGGTGGTGATTCCGCTCCTCTACTACATGTACCTGAAGTCCGTCGGTGTTGAGAACGTCATCGTGGTGGACGGCGACCCCAGGACGTGAGGGCTCGCCAGCAGAAGGAGGGAGGAAGACATGACCATCAACGATTACCTGCGGGCCATCGCTGGCTTCTTCGTGCTGCTCTCCGTGGCCCTGGGCCACTGGGTGCACCCCGGGTTCTTCCTGTTCACCGCCTTCGTGGGGCTGAACCTGCTCCAGTCGGCGTTCACCAAGTGGTGCCCGATGATCTCGATCCTGCGGGCCCTCAAGGTGCGCGAGTGAGGTGACCATGAAACTGCTCATGCTCATCGTCGACGAATCCCGCAAGGAGGAGCTGGAGGTGTTCCTCTCCCACGCCGAGGGGGTGGTGGGGTTCACCGAACTGCCCAACGCCATTGGCGTGGGGTCCACCGGCCTGCGCCTGGGGTCGCGGGCCTTTCCGGCCACCTCGGCGGTGATCTTCACGGTGGTGGCGCCGCAGGCGTCGGACCGGCTGGTGACCGCCCTCAAGGAGCACTGCCGGGAGTGCGGCGAAAAGCTCAAGATGTTCGCCTGGGCGGTCGAGGAGGTGATGTGAGTCCCCGCCGACGCCTCGCCCTGAGCTCGCATTCCCTTGACGCGGTGCGGGAACGCTCGTACATTGCCGCGTGGTTATGCTTGTCGGCGGGGGGTGACCCGAGCATGGCGTCAGAGCAGCTGTTCGAGCGAATCGCCGATCGCCTGAAGGCGATGGCGGATCCCACGCGGCTGAAGATCCTGCATACCCTTCAGCGCGAGGAGAAGTGCGTCAGTACCATCCTGAGCGAGGTGGGGGGCAGCCAGGCCAACGTCTCCAAGCACCTGTCGGTGCTGCGCCGGGCCGGCATCGTCGATTGCCGGCGCGAGGGGGTCAGCGCCTTCTATCGCATCGTCGATCCCACCGTGTTTTCCATCTGCCACTCGGTGTGCGATTCCCTGGAGAAGCACATCAACGCCGAGCGGGAGGAGATTGCCCAGGCGCGCGCCGCCATGCTGGGGGAGGGGGCGTGAACTGGGGCGAGCTC
>JABRVY010000567.1:0-13775 GCA_039961755.1 Acidobacteriota bacterium
GGGAGAGGGCGAGGGGGTGTGGCTGGCATGGTTTCCTCCCGTTCGTTCATGAATCCCCCACCAGCCGCCGGGGAGGAAGGCGTCAAGGGTCGCGCCAGCGACCGCCCGAAGGGCGGCAGCAGCCCTTGACGCCGGCCGACCCGGCGGCTATCGCCTTTGCGGGAGAACGAACGGGAAGAAACCCGGGCCGCACCCGCGGGCAGTGACACCGGCACAGGCACTGACACCGACTCTGACCGTGCCCGTGTCCGTGCCCGTGTCCGTGCCCGCGACCGTGCCCGTGACCGCGACCGTGTCCGTGTCCGTGACCGTGACCGTGGTCGTGCCCGTGCCCGTGTCGGTGTCAGTGTCGACGTTGGGGGCAGGGCGGACCGGCGTAAGTGCCCTGGGGTCAGGGGTTCCGCAGGAGGTCGATGACCCTCGCCACCCCGGGGGTGTTCTGGGCGACGCGCAGCACCATGGCCTTGGTGTCGGCGTCGGGTAGCACGCCGCGCAGGGATACCCACCCTTCGGAGGCCTCCACCTCCACCTGCCGGGCGCGCAGTCCGAGGAGGCTCGCGAGACGCATCTTCACCCGCGACTCCAGGGCGCTGTCGCTGACCTCTCGCTCGGCATGGGCGACGGTGGCGGCGACGGGGGTGTCGGGCGAGGCGGGACGGGGGCGCACGTCGATGTAGTTGGACACCCGGGTGATGCCCGGCACCCACAGGGCCACCTCCTTGGCCAGCTCGGCCACCGCCTTGCGGGGGGCGCTGCCAAGAAGCACCGCCCGATTGCCACTCACCTGCACGGTGATGTCCTGAGCTTCATCGGCGAAGTGCTCGGCGAGGGCGGCGCGGATGTCACTGGCCAGGGCCTCCTCGCGGGAGGCGGGGGCTGCCGGCTGGGGTTGGGTGGTTTCCTGCGCCAGCGCAACGATCGAGGGCGTACTTGCGAGCGCGACAACGAGGGTGAGAAGAGCGGCTTTCATTGGCACCTCCTGACACGATGTCGGCCTCAGTGGCGGTGGCTGCCGTCGTGGACGTGGCTGTGGGCCAGCTCCTCCGGCGTGGCCGCCCGGACGTGGATCACCTCCACCTCGAAGTGCAGATCCTTGCCGGCCAGGGGGTGGTTCCCGTCCAGCAGCACGGTGTCCCCCTCCACCCCGGCGATGGTGAAGACCATCGGTTCCCTGGTGCCCTGGGACATCACCTGCGCGCCGATGGTGAGGTCAGCGTCGGCGGGGAACTGGTCCCTCCGCACGGATACCGTGAGCTCCGGCCGGCGCTCGCCGTAGCCATCGGCAGCGGGCACCACGAGGGTGGCGTGGGCGCCATCGGCGAGCCCGGTGAGCTGCCGTTCCAGGGCGGGGAAGAGCTGTCCGTGCCCGTGGAGATAGGCCACCGGCTCGCGTCCGCGGCTGGAGTCCAGCACCTCGCCGCTGGCGTCGGTGAGGGTGTAGTGAAAGGAGACAACCGTATCCGAGGCGATGAGCATGGGCATCCTCCCCCCCGCCACAACCCGCGAGGGCAACCTGGTAATCCTCGCACACCGTGGGCCGTCTCGGCCAGCCTGGCCGATGGCAGCGGTCGATGGGCATTTTCGCTCCGCTGCCCCGACCTACGTATGGCTCGCGGCGGGTCGGCCGTCAGCCGGGCCGAGCAGCGCCAGAGGTACCGTGACACCGGCGCCAGGACGCCAGGGCGCGCTAGCATCGCCGACGGGGCGACGCCGGCCGGATGCTCGCCCGCTGGAGGTGGGTATGGCGGAAACCGTTCGTTACGAGGAGCTGGCAGGACTGCTGGGGAGGACGTTCACCTCCGACTGGCGGAGGGTGACGCAAGACGATGTGAACCTCTTCGCCCAGGCCACCGGCGACCATCAGTGGATTCACCTGGACGTGGAGCGAGCTCGGCGCGAGTCGCCCTACGGGGGCACCATCGCCCACGGGTACTTCTCCCTCTCCCTCGTGCCCGCGCTGCTGTTCGAGACGCTCCAGGTCACCGGTGCCGCCGCAGTGCTCAACTACGGCGCCAACAAGCTGCGCTTCCCGGCACCGCTGCCGGTGGGCTCCCGGGTGCGGGGGGTGTTCACCGTTGCCGCCGTGGAGCCGGTGAGCGGCGGCACGCAGGTGACGATGTCGTGGTTTGTAGAGGTGGAGGGTGGCAGCAAGCCCGCCATGGCCGCCGAGATCCTCTTTCGCTGGCTCACCTGAGGGTACCTGGCATTGCCTGGTTTCCTTCGCCGGAATGTGTTCGTCAGGTGTCTCCTCTCGGGTCGGCGGTGCGAGGGGGCTCGATCTCGCGGCCAGCCGGGCGCGCAGCCTCTCCACCTCCCCCGCGCCGGCCCGCCGGCGCCGGCAGGGGTGGCATACTCGCAACCGTGAAAGGCATCTTCGCTGGTCTGGGAGTGGTGGCGGCGGGCGCGGTGCTGCTGACGGGCAGCGCCGGGGCGCCCGAGGAGGAGGCACACCCCTGCGCCCGCGCCAAGGCGGCGAGCCGCTGGCTCGCGCCGTCGTCGGCGCCAGAGCTGGCACGGGCGCTGCTCGCCACCGCCGCCGAGACCGACGTCCAGCACTACCAGCTGGAGTTGGAGGTGGTGCCGGCCAGTCGCACCCTGGCCGGTGCCAACGAGATGACGGTCGCCGCCGCGGCGGATGGGGTGCGGCGGTTTCGCTTCCGCCTGGCCTCTGCCTACACCATGACGGCGGTGACGGTGGACGGAGCGGCGGCCCCGTGGTCACGCCTGGACGCTGCCACGGTGGAGGTGGAGCTGGGGCGGGAGCTCCGGGCCGGCGAAGAGTTTCGCCTGCGCGTCGCCTACCAGGGAGTGGCCCCCTCGGGGGGCGGGATCACCTTCGCGAGCCACTCGGGGCAGCCCATCGTCTGGACCCTCTCCCAGCCCTGGTTCGCCTACACCTGGTGGCCGGCCAAGGACGACAACACCGACAAGGCCACCGCCGAGCTCGCGTTTACCGTGCCGGCCACCATGACCGCGGTCGCCAACGGCGTCCTGGTGGGGTCCGAGGCGCTGCCAGGCTCCCGCCGGCGCTTTGTCTGGCGCACCCGCTACCCCACCGCCGATTACCTGATCTCCCTTGCCGCCACCAACTACCGCGAGAGCTCCCGAACGTTCTCCTGGGAGGGCGTGCTCATGCCGGTGGTGGTGTACCTCTACCCGGAGAGCGACAACGCCGCCCTGCGCGGCCAGGCGTTCGCCTCGCTGGACATGCTGGCGGCGTTCAGCCGCCTGTTCGGCCCCTACCCGTTCCTGGAGGAGAAGTACGGGCTTTACCAGTGGGGGTTCGGCGGCGGCATGGAGCACCAGACGATCACTGGCCAGGGGTCGTTTGGCGAGGCGCTCACCGCCCACGAGCTGGCGCACCAGTGGTGGGGGGACCTGGTGACCTGCGCCAGCTGGTCCGACATCTGGCTCAACGAGGGGTTTGCCACCTACTCCGAGGCGCTGTGGGAGGAGAGCAAGAGCGGTCGGCCGGGATTGCTCGCCGCCATGCAGACCCACCGTCCGTCCCGCCTGGACGACAGCGTGTACATCCCCAACCCCACCAGCGTGGAGCGGATCTTCTCGGGCGACTTCTCCTACCGCAAGGCGGCGTGGGTGGTGCACATGCTGCGTCTGGCGGTGGGCGAGGAGAAGTTCTTCAAAATTCTCGCGCGGTGGCGCCAGCGCTACGGTTTCTCCGCCGCCACCACCGAGCAGTTCCGTGCGGTGGCCGAGGAGGTTGCCGGAGTACCCCTGGAGTGGTTCTTCGACCAGTGGGTCTACGGGGTGGGCGCGCCCGCCTATCGCTGGGGGTGGCGGCCGGTCTCGGTGGGGGAGTGGCACTTCGTGGAACTGTACGTGGAGCAGACGCAGGCGGCTACCTGGCCGGTGTTCACCATGCCCCTGCCGCTGCGGGTGGGACTCGGAACCTCGGCGACCACCCTGGTGGCCCGCAACGGCGCCCGCCGCCAGCACCTGCTGATCCGGACCCCGGCGCCGGTGGCGGCGGCGGAGCTGGATCCGGAGCGGTGGGTGCTGGCCTCGGCGATGTTGCCAGTTCCCTTCCCGGAAGGCCCCCCCAAGGTGGTGGCCAGCGTGCCGGAGCCGGGGGGTACCCTGGCGCCAGGGGCGCCGGTGCGGGTGGTGTTCCACAAGGGGGTGCAGATCACCGCCGCCGACGTGGCCTGGAGGGGGCCGGACGGTGCCGGGGTTCCCTTTGCGCTCGACTACGATGGCGCCGCCCACACCGCCGTTCTCTCACCCCGCGGCGTCGTGGTCCCCGGGCTGCATACCCTGACCATCCGTGACAGCGTTCGCGATGTTGCCGCCGACCTGGGTCTGGACGGCGAGATGGCCGGTGGGCTGCCCTCCGGCGACGGCATTCCCGGCGGCAGCGCGGTGCTTTCCTTCACTGTCGGCGGTCCCCGTCCCCCCCGCCAGGTTCTGTCCCGCTGAACCCCTCACCGAGGGGTGGGTTGAAGGCAGCGAGCAGGGAGCTTCGGGACAGCCGAACGCTGTCTCCCCTCACATCCTCGCCGCGCCTTGGGCCGTGCCCGAGGACCACCACCCACCGGCTCTACCAGGGCAAGAAACGCGGCGCTGGCTCGCCACCTACGCGGACTCGGGGCGGGCCAGTTCGGCCAGGCCATCGGCCAGCAGGGCCGCGCCGATGACCACGGTGGCGACCGCCAATCCCGGCAGCAGGATCAGCCACCAGGCGGTGCCCAGCACCTCGCCGGCCTCGGCCACCATGCCGCCCCAGGAGGGCAACGGTGGGGCCACCCCGAAACCCAGGAAGGACAGCGACGCCTCGGCAAGGATGAGGTCCCCCAGCCGCAGGGCGGCGTCCTGGGACAGCGGGGTCAGGGTGTTGGGCAGAAGGTGCACGAGGGCGATGCGCAGGGGCGAAGCGCCGATGCCTCGGGCGGCCAGTATGAACTCCCGCTCCTTCAGGGAGAGGAGCTGGCCGCGCACCAGCCGCGCCACCCCCATCCACGACAGTCCCCCCAGCATCAGCACCAGGGCCGAGAGCGAGGGACGAAAGATGGCCGCCACCAGGAGCAGGAGGAAGAGGGCAGGGAAGGCCAGGAGGGC
Source organism: Acidobacteriota bacterium (assembly GCA_039961755.1). Lineage (GTDB taxonomy): Bacteria > Acidobacteriota > Thermoanaerobaculia > Thermoanaerobaculales > Thermoanaerobaculaceae > CALEVZ01. Next base: position 5,077 of record JABRVY010000567.1, read on the forward strand.
ATCGGCCAGGCGCATGAGGACCCCATCCACGAGACCTCCCCGCCAGCCGGCCAGCAGGCCCGCCGAGGTACCCAGGAGCATCGCCACCGCCAGGGCGGTCAACCCCACCAGCAGCGACACCCGCCCCCCCCACAGCAGCCGCGCCAGGACGTCCCGGCCCAGGGTGTCGGTGCCCAGCCAGAAGGTGGTGCGGCGCAGCGCGACCACCTCCCCGGCGGCGAACAGGCGGGGCTCCCCGCGTCCGGTGAGAAGCCATCCCCCCTCCTGGCGTTGCACGTCTCGAGCCGCGGTGCGCGAGCCATCACGGAGCTCCACCACCCACCGGGTGCTCCCCGGCGGCAGGAGGCTGGCCTGGGCCGGTTCGACGATGGCGGTCGGATCGCCGGCCATCCAGGGGCCAACCACGCAGACAGTGGTGAGCACGCCGAGCACCGTGAGGCCGTGGCGCAGGCGGGCGGGCAGGGAGGCCCAGGTCACGTTCGCTCCCCGACCCTAATGCGCGGGTCCGCCAGGGCGTACGCCAGATCCGCCAGCAGGTTGCCGGCCACCACGGCCACCGCCACAACCACCGTGCCCCCCATCAAGGTGGGCAGATCGCGGGCCAGCGCCGCGCTGTATACCAGCTGGCCCATGCCCGGCCAGGAGAACACCACCTCGATGACCAGCGAACCCGAGACCAGGAACGGGAGTGACAGTCCGAGGATGGTGATGAGGGGCAGCAAGGCGTTGGGCAGCGCATGCACCCTGAGCACCCGCTGGGGCGAGCAGCCGCGCCCGCGCGCCGCCAGCACGTACACCTGGGCGCGTTCGTCCAGCAGTGAGCCGCGCAGGTAGCGGGCAATCGCCCCCACCCCGGTGATGCCGATGGCCAGCACGGGCAGGACCGAGTGATAGGCGAGGTCAGCCATTCGCTGCCAGCCCACCGCCATCTCCCCGGCCGGCGAGCGCATGTGGCTGGGGGGAAACAGGGGCAAGCGAAAGGCGAACACCTCCACCAGCAGCAGGGCCACCCAGAAGGTGGGCATGGCGAAGGCCAGCAGCGTGGCGAAAGTAAGTATGCGATCGCCGGTGCCGAAGGGGCGGCGCGCCTGGCGCAGGGCAATGGCTACCCCGCCCAGCAGCTCCAGGAGCAGGCCGGCGCCGGCGAGGAGGACGGTGTTGGGGAGCGCCTCGGCGATCATCGTGGCCACCGGCCGATAGGTGGTCCAGGAGGTGGACAGGTCCCCCTGCGCCGCACCGGCCAGCCAGCGGAGGTAGCGGGTCGGGAGCGGCTGGTCGAGATCGAAGGTGCGGCGCCACTGCTCCCGGATGGACGGGGAAACGCGAGAATCGGCCAGGCGCAGGGTGATGTCGCCGGGTGCCAGCGCGGCGGCAATAAAGGTCGCCGTGGCCACCAGCCAGACGATGAGCGCCGCGGCGGCCAGGCGACGCAGCAGCCAGCGCCCCATCACGGCTCCCAGTACCACTCCTGCACGTTGAAGAAAAGGCCCGCGGCGTTGATGTTGGCACCCCGGATGCGGCGGGATAAACCCACTAACTCGTTGCGCTCATAGAGGAACGTGACCGGCTGGTCGAGCACGATGAGCTCCTGGATGCGATCCAAAAGCAGCTTGGCGCGGGCGTGGTCCGCCTCCAGCCGCGCCACCGCGATGAGACGGTCCACCTCGGGGTTGGAGTAGGAGATGAAGTTGTATGACCCCTGACCTGCCGAGCGGCTGGCCCACACGCTGGACAGCTCGACGCGCGTCGCCTCCGTCCAGGCCGCCAGCATGGCGGCGAATTCACCTCGCTCCTGGCGGGCCAGAAACGCCGCCGCCTCCACCGGCAAGGGGCGCGCCCGCACGCCGACGCGCGCCAGGTCGGCGCTGATCAGCTGCGCCAGATCGCGGCGGATCGCGTTGGTGGCCGGGTAGAGAATGTCGAACTCCAGCTTCCGGCCGCCGCGGTCCAGGACGCCGTCGCCGTTGCTGTCCCCCCAACCCGCCTCGGCCAGGAGCGTGCGGGCGGCCTCGGGGTCATGGCCCAGCACCGGCAGGTTGCGGTTGAACGCCCACATGGAGGAGAGGATCGGCCCCTGGGCAACTCGCGCGTGGCCCACGAAGACGCTGTCCACGGCCGCCTTGCGGTTGATGGCCAGGCTCATGGCCCGCCGCACCCGACGATCGTCGAAGGGAGGCCGAGCGTTGTTCCAGGCCAGATAGCCCCAGTCGCGGGAGGGAAACTCGATGAGTTCCAGCTCGGGGTGGGCCCGCACCCGGTCGGCGTCGCGCGGCGGCACCACCCGCACCACGTCCACGTGGCCAGAGAGCAGCTGATTGACCTGGCTGGCGACGTCAGGGATGACGCGAAAGACGAGGCGATCGAGGTACGGCCTGGGACTGCCCCACCAGGCCGGGTCGCGGGCCAGGATGATGGTCTGGCCGCGGGTGTGCGCTGCCAGCCGGTAGGGGCCGCAGGTGACCAGGAGCTGGGAGAAGTCGGTGGTGCGCCACTCGGCGCGGGGAACGGCACCCCACACGTGGGCCGGGACGATGTGGCCATCGTTGGCGTCCATGAGCTGGTAGGGGTACACGTGGGAGAAGGTGAAGCGCACCGTGAGCGGGTCGAGGACCTCCACGCCGGTGATGAACTCCTTGAATTCCAGTCCGATCGCTCCCAGCTGTGGGTCCTTCTGGACCGAGAAGGTGAAGGCCACATCCTCGGCGGTTACCGGCGCGCCGTCGGACCAGCGTGCCCCCGAACGGAGGTGAAAGGTGAGCTGGCGGTTGTCGGGGGAGAACTCCCAGGAGCTGGCCAGCCGCTCTCCGAAGGACGGGGGGCGCAGGGCGAAGTCCGGCTGCTCGACCATGAGCGAGGGGAAAAGGAGATCCAGCACCTCGAACTCGGCCGCTTCCGGCGCCCACTGGTACTCGTTGAAGGTGGACAGGTCGCTGGAGATGGCCACCACCACCTGTCCTCCCTGGCGCGGGCCCTGGCCGGGCGCGACGGGGGTGATGGGTTTCTCGTTGCCACACGAGAGCGCCGCAGCGATGAAAGCCAAAATCAGCAGGTTGCGCGTGAGATGGACCATTGAAAAGATTCTATCCGGTCACCTGTGGGTACCTGGTATAGCCTTTTTGTCAATTCTGCTTCTCACCTCCCCCGACTCACGCCAGAACCGAGAGGGGCAGGTCGTGCCGTGGCCTCCCCAGGGCCGCGTGTCGCCGGCGGCCAGCAGCCCCCCGGTTGGTGGTCCCCCGCCACGGATGAATGCTCTGGAGCTGAGCCCGCTGGCGCGCCCGCCGTACAATGCCAGCGTGGCGGAGCGGGAGCCCCGGCTCGGGGTGCAGTACGTGGCGGTGGCAGTGACCTTCAGCGTCCTGCTGCTGGGCAGCTTCGCGCTGTTCTTTCATCTGCTGCAGGACCAGCTGTCGCGGGGGTACCTCGAGGACGTGCTGCTGTCGGGCAAGCTGCAGGCGGAGGAGGTGGCGCGGGAGCTGGCCGCCGGAGAGGGGCCGTTGTACCGGGTGGTGGAGACCCGCCGCGAGGCGCTGGCCCGCATCTCGGCGGTGCTGGCACAGAAGGAAGTGGTGGACAGTCTGCAGGTGTACGACGAGCGCGGCCGGCTGGTGTGGTCCACCACCGTGCGCGCCGAGGGGTTTGCCGGCGGTTTTCCCGACAGCAACGTGGAACTCATGGTGCTGCCGGAGCCGGAAAAGGTCGTGGAGACCAGCCGCGAGTATCAGATTCGCATGCCCCTGGAGGATTTCGGCACGGTCGTGGTGACGCTCTCCAAGCCCCTGCTGGAGCAGCGCATCGCCGTGCTGCGCGGCCGCCTCTTGAGGCACACGGCGATGGCGGGGGGATCGGCGCTGGTACTGCTGGTGGCGGCGGTGGCGTTCATCTGGCACCTGGTGCGCCGCAACGCCCGGCTGGAGCAGCGCCGTCGCCTGCAGGAGGACCTCGCGGCCCTGGGTGGGCTGGCCGCCAACCTCGCGCACGAGATTCGCAACCCGCTGAACGCTCTGTCCCTCAACCTGGAGATGCTGGAGGAAGACCTGCGGGGCACCGCCGACACGGGTGGGGAGACGGTGCGGGTGGCGCGCCGCGAGGTGGGGCGGCTGTCCAAGCTGGTCAACGATTTTCTCGTCTATGCGCGGCCCACTCCGCCGGTGGTGGAGCGCTTCGCGGTGGCCGATCTGTTGGCGGAGGTGGCGGCACTGCTGGCCGGGGCGTGCGACAAGGCTGGGGTCGAACTGATCGTTCGGGGCACGGCCGACGAGGTGGCCGCCGACCGCGCCCAGCTTTCCCAGGTGCTGGTGAATCTGGCGCTCAACTCGGTGCAGGCCATGGCGGGCACCGCGACGCGCCAGCTGGTGCTGTCCGGGGGCTACGACGGGGAAGGGGAGGCGGTGGTGCTGGCCGTGGAGGACACCGGTCCGGGCATCCCCGCTGCGGAGCTGGAGCGGGTGCGGCAGGCGTTCTACTCCCGGCGCAAGGGGGGCACCGGCCTGGGGTTGGCGATTGCCGAGCGCATCGTGACCGCGCACGGCGGCACCCTCGAGCTGGCCAACCGCGACCAGGGGGGCTTGCTGGCGCGGGTGGTGCTGCCTGCCCCGGCGGCGCAGGGCGGTGTACACTCCTGCGCCGGAGGTGCATGATGCGGGTACGGTGCCTGGCGCTGCTCGCCCTGATGCTGGTGGCGGCGCCCGCTGCGGCGATCTTCCGCGCCGCCGATCTGGTGGTGGTCCCGGTGGTGGCGTCGGTGCCGGGACTCAACCAGTCCGGGTGGCACTCGGACGTGGAAATCCTGAACGTGGATTCGGTGGCCATCGATGTGATGATCATCCTGCTGCCCACCGGCGGCTTCTCCAACACACTCTGGTACGACAACATCGCCAATCACCTGGGGGGTCGCAGCAGTGACGGGTTCGGCCACGTGAACGAGGTTCTCAAGGATATTCCGCCGGGTCGCTCGGTGATCCTCCGGGACATCGTCAAGGAGACCTGGGGAGACGGGCAGAAGGGGGCGCTGCTGCTGTTCGCCTACGAGGCCGGCTCGCTGATGACCACCACCCCGCCCGGGGGCAAGCCCAGGCTGATCCAGGTGACAAGCCGTACCTATGACCTGGATTACGTCACCCCCGAGGACAAGGACCCCGACGACGGCAAGGATCCCGACCCGGAACCGGTGACCTACGGGCAGCAGATGCCGGGTCTGCCCTGGTACTACTACATGGACATGTTCCAGACTGCCAAGGGGTTCAACACGGTGACCTTTACCGGGATCGAGGAGAGCGCCGACTTTCGCACCGCCATCGGCTTCGTGAACATTTCCGATCGCCTGACGGCACTGGAAGCCGAGTGCATTCTCAAGGCGGCGGACGGCACCGAGCTGAAGAAGACCACCGTCTTCGTGGCCGCGCTGGCGCACCAGCAGTACGACCTGGCGGTGCGTTCGCTGTTCGAGCTGGACCCCAAGGACCACCCCGAGGTGAAGGGCGCGACGGTGACCATTAGCGTGAAGAACGCCCAGTCCAGCGCCGCTGATCCCACCCCGGCGTTGATCGCCTACGGCTCCCGCATCGACAACCGCACCAACGACCCGGTGTATCTGGAGCAGGCATTCGCCGTGGAGCTGCCGTGGGATTGCGTCTTCAACGGCAAGTGCGGCACAGCAGCGGCAGCATCCGCGCACCTGCCGTGGCAGCGGCCGCACCCGTTGCGACCTCCCTTGCCCCTGCCGCGCTGACAGTTCGAGCACTCGGACGAGTTTGTGCCTCCGGGTACAAGGCAAGTTCCCAAGCGGTTTGCGTGTGCTATGATGCGCGGCCGATCGCGACGGCGATGGCGCGCCGCCGTGCTGACGAAAGGAGCTGCTGATGGCCAACGTTGACGATCGCCTTCCTGAGAACGTTCCGGGCAAGTGGTACGTGGATTCCAGCTGCATCGACTGTGACGTGTGCCGTACCACCGCCCCCGACAACTTCAAGCAGAACGAGGACGAGGGGTACTCGTTCGTGTACAAGCAGCCCGAGAACGACGACGAGCTGGCCCTTTGCGAGGAGGCCAAGGCCGCCTGCCCGGTGGAAGCCATCGGCGACGACGGGGAGTGATGGGACCCCGGCACGGTCGAGGATCGAAGCCTCGAGGTGTTGCCTCTCGCGTCCTTGGGAGGACGTGATTTCCTTTGAGCTCCAGCAGGGCCAGGAGGTTCGGCCCGGTTCGGTGCGCCAGCCCCCTGAGGTTCCCCTTGACACCCCCGAGGGGCACTTCTAGGCTCGCCACGTCGAGGAGGGCACCCCCATGCCGAAGGTGGAAACCATAGGGGTCATCGGCGCCGGCCAGATGGGTAACGGCATCGCCCACGTGGCGGCGCTGGCGGGCTGCAAGGTGGTGTTGTCCGATCTCGCCCCCGCGCTGCTGGACAAGGCACTGGCGGTGATCGGCAAGAATCTGGACCGGCAGGTGGCCAAGGGGGTCATCGACGCCGGGGCCAGGGAGGCGGCGCTGGCGCGCATCACCACCACCACGCGGCTTGCTGATCACGCCGGCTGCGATCTGGTGGTGGAGGCCATCGTCGAGAGCCTGGAACCGAAGGTCGCCGTCTTTCGGGAGCTGGATGGCGTGCTGGGTCCCGCCGCGATCCTCGCCTCCAACACCTCCTCGATCTCCATCACCCGCCTGGCAGCCGCCACCTCGCGCCCCGACCGCTTCATCGGCATGCACTTCATGAACCCGGTGCCGATGATGCAGCTCGTCGAGGTGATCCGCGGCATCGCGACCTCCGATGAGACCTTTGCCACGGTCGAGGAAGTGGCGAAGCGGATGGGCAAGACGCCGGTCGAGGTGAATGATTTTCCGGGTTTCGTGGCCAACCGGGTGCTCATGCCCATGATCAACGAGGCGATCTACGCGGTGTACGAGGGTGTGGGTACCCCCGAGGCGGTGGACACGGTCATGAAGCTGGGGATGAACCACCCCATGGGCCCGCTGACCCTGGCCGATTTCATCGGCCTCGACACCTGCCTGGCGATCCTCAAGGTGCTGCACGAGGGGCTGGGAGATCCCAAGTACCGGCCGTGTCCGCTGCTCGTCAAGATGGTGGATGCAGGCTGGCTGGGGCGCAAGAGTGGACGGGGCTTCTACCGGTACTGAGCGGGCGTGAGATTGCCCGGCGCGCGCCCCGGCGACGACGGGTCAGCCGTGGCCCCTGTCGAGAGTCACCCCGTGCGGACCGGGGGTGGGGAACTCGTGTGACCGTCCTGTGCCAGTGGTGTGGGGCTCTCAATCCCGATGAGCGGGAGTTGTGTCAGCGCTGCGGCCTCAAGCTCATGGTCTTCTCCGGCGAGATCCGCGAGTTCGGAGAGGCGGCCAGTGAGGACGAGGAGCTGGAACAGGAAGGGCTGCTTCTCGACGAGAACATGCTGGAGCGCATGTCCACCGTCGAGGATACGGTGCGACGTCAGGCAGCGGCGCTGGAGCGGCTCGAGCGCCGGGTGGGGGAGCTGGAGCAGGGGGTGGCCCTGCTGGATGCCGGGATGCAGGCGCTCATCGAGCTGCTGGACCGCCGGCGGCTGCTCCGGGAATCCGAGGTGATGGCGGCCTGGGAGCGCTCCGCCGCCTCCGATCAGGCGCGCCAGGAGCTGCTGGACAAGCTCAAGGAGCGAAAGGAACTCATCATCTCGCGCACACGAATTGGCGGAGCCGCTGCCGCGGCCGCCTGCGCCCGCGCCCTGCAGGCGGCCGAACTGGCGCTGGTGGCCGGGCAGCCCGAGCGGGCAGGCGAGGTGCTGGCCGAGGCTCTCCGCCGGGGGCCACCCAACCCGGAGCTGGCGATGCTTTTGGGCGAGATGGCCTTCGAGCGGCAGGACGGGCTGGCGGCCGAGCGACACTTCCGCCAGGTGCTGGCATGGGAACCTGGTAACGCCCAGGCGCTCATCTTCCTCGGGACGCTGCTGGCGGAGCGGGGTGAAACCGACGAGGCGGCGGCGGTGTTGGAGCGGGCCGCGGCGCTGGCGCCGGACAGTTTTCTTCCCCATTTCTGTCTGGGGGCGCTGCACGCCGCCCGAGAGCGCTTCGACGAGGCCCGGCGGCACCTCGCCGAGGCGGCGCGTCGCGACGCCAACCCCCAGGTGCTGTACCTGCTGGGGGTGACGGAGCTGGATGCGGGACGCCCCGCCGCCGCCGTGACCGCGCTGGAGAGGGCGGTGATGCTGGACGGCGAGTTCGAGGACGCCGTGTACCACCTGGGGCTGGCCTACCTCGAGCGGGGGTGGACGCGACGGGCGCGGGACTGCTTCCAGCGCGTGCTGGCGATGGATCCGCAGCGGCTGCAATACCAGCAGGCGATTCAGCTGGTGGAGTCGGGGGCCGGCACGCTGCCGGCCATGCCCGAAGAGGCCGCGATCCTGATGCGGGAGGCCTCGGAGGCGGCGGAGCGCGGCGAACTGGAAGTGGCCCTCGCCCGGCTGGGTCGGGCGCGACGGGTGGCTGACCATCCCAGCGTGCTGGCCTCCCAGGCGCTGCTGGCCTCCGCGGCCGGTCATCACCGCCAGGCGCTGGAGGCCTCCCATGCGCTGCTGCGCCAGCAGGTGCGCGGGGCGCCGCAGCTGGCGGCGTGGACGGCGGTGCTGGAAACGCTGCGGGCCACCCGACGCTTCCGTTCGGTGGAGGAGTGGGGGGGGCGGCTGTTTCGCGAAGGGCCGGGGGCGCTGGAG
>JABRVY010000568.1:0-30170 GCA_039961755.1 Acidobacteriota bacterium
GGCCCACCCCCACCGCCTCCAAGGCCAGGTGCAGCCCCGCCGTGGCCGAGTTCACTGCCAGCGCCTCCACCCCATCCCCGACGAAGTCGGCAAACTCCTCTTCAAAGCGCCGGGTGCGCGGCCCGGTGGTCACCCACCCAGAACGCAGCGCCGCTACCACCTCGGCAATTTCCTCCTCCCCGATGTCGGGGAGCGCGAAGGGGAGAAAACGCTCCGCCCCGGCTGCCGCCGATGCGTTCATGCTTCCTCGCTCCTACACTGGGCGGGAACTACCGGCGCTACTACTTTTTCCATCCTCCCACCCCACCCGTCCCCCGGCGGTACCTTGAACCACCCTAACTTCTCGTAAAAGCGGATGGCCCGCGCGTTGTCCGTCGCCACCGTGAGGTGCATGCGGTCAACGCCCCGCCGGCGTGCCTCGCTCTCGGCGTCGTCCATGAGCAGGGAAGCCGCTCCACTGCCTTGCGCATTCGGCGCCAAGGCAATGGAAAGGATCCCCCACATCGGCGGTCGAGTCGCGTTGGTCCCCTCGGGGGGGCGGTGCCGCCCGCCGAGAAGCCGCAGGGCCACACAGATTCTGTCCCGTATCAGCGCGTTGCTCACCAGCCACGGGCGTCGCAGCACCTGCAACACCAAGAAGGTACGGTTACGGGCGAGAAAGCCGCTCACCGCGCCGCGGGAAATCCCGCTCACGCAAAAGCCCAGGGGTTCGCCATCGCGCCAGGCAGCGCGGAAGAAGTGGTCGTGGGGCCCCTCCAGCTGCCAGAGGTAATAGCGCCGCACCGCCTCCTCCCCCAGCTGGGTCAAGGCACCGCGGACGAAGGCCGCACGATGGACCCGCGCCACCCAGGCGAGATCTGACGGGCCCACCGCGCGCACAAGTGTCCCATCCACAAAGCCCTCGCTCACGCCGGCGCCTGCCCCCGCAGCACCGCCTCGAAGTCGGCGGCCAGATTCTCGTAGCGATGATGGGCCAGCACGTAGTTTCTCCCTCGCTCCCCCATCGCACGCCGCTCCCCCTCGTCCATTGCGACCAGGCAGCGCGCGGCCTCTGCCAGCGCCTGGGGGTCCTCGGGGGGTACGGTCACTCCGCACCCCGCCTCCGCCACCGGGTCGTTGGCGGCCTCCACCGCGTGGATGATGGGCTTGCCCGCCATCATATAGTCGAGCAGCTTGTTGGGGCTGATGCCGAAGGCGTAAAGGGGGCTGCGCCGCCAGGCCAGGGTGAGGACGTCGAACTGCCTTAGCAATCTAGGCACCGAACGCTTCGGAACGGGCGGCAAGAAGGTGGCGTTCCGCACCCCCCGCGCGCGGGCCAAGTCCTCCAGCTTCGACTTTTCTGGCCCTTCCCCCACCAGCACCCAATGGGCGGATTCTCCTGCCAGACGAGCTGCCTCCACCACGGTCTCCAGACTGTTGGCCAGCCCGTGGGCCCCGGCGTACCCCAGCAGGAACTTCCCCTGTCCCCGCAGCTGCGCCAGTGTCGCGCCATGCTGAGCCGGTAAAGGCTCTGGTGCCTCCCACTCCTCCGGGGCCACCCCGTTGGGGATGTGCACGAACTTCTCCGGTCGCATCCCGCGGGCCACCATGTGCGGCCGTGCCGCCGGCAGCAGGGACACCACCGCGTCGGCCCAACGGTAGGCCAGGTCCTCGGCCACCTGCATGGTCACGATGAACGGGTGCCAGCGGGGAAAGCCTCCCAGAATTCGCGGCGAGAGGGGCCACAGATCGTGCACCTCGAACACCAGGCGAGCCCCGGCCGCCCGCGCAATGCGGCAAGCCGGCAGAATGTCCAGCGGATAAGTGGACGAGGCCACCACCGCCTGCGGCGCCACCTCACGGGCCAGGCGGCTAGCCCGCGTCGCAAGGCGCAGCACGAAGCTGGCGATGTTTCGCACTCTCCCCAAGCCGTTACCCCGGTACGGCGGCGTCGCCAGCCACCGATACTCGATGCCGTCGACCTCCTCCCTCGCCTCCCGGCCGGGGCAGAAAGGCTGGTTCCGCCTTAGGTGGGAAAAGGAGGCTCCCACCACAACGACCCGGTGTCCCCGCCGCACCCACTCCCGGGCCAGGTAGTAGGGCCGAAACTCCATCCCGAGCGCCGGGGACCCAGCATAATGATTGATCAGGAGGATGTTCACGCGGATTCCCGGCTCACCCTGGATATCACGGCGCGAACCTTCCCCGACTTCGTCCGCTCCAGTTCCTCCACCTGCTCTACCACCACCCGCACGTCGCCGAGCCGCTCCCGCACCCGCTTGATGAGAACATCTCTTTCCTTCACCCCGAACGCGGGCGTGCCAATGACCCTGAGGCGGATGAGATCCCGCTCCTCCTGCACCACCTGCCCCTCCATGACGTTCGGAAGGCCCAGCCAGAGGCCGTGGAAACGCACCGTCTCCCGCCCGTCAGGTCCGATCACTGCATCCTCGACCCGGCCCAGCAGATCTTTCAGGACGGGCATCTGCCGCCCGCAGGGACAGGCCTCCTCGCTCCAGCTGGCCATGTCGCCCGTACGGTAGCGGATGAGCGGCTGATCGAAGTTCACGAGTCCCGTGGCCACGATCTCCCCCACCTCGCCCGCACCCACTGGCCTACCGTCGCCATCCAATAGCTCCACGATGCCGGCATCGGGGCTGACGTGCAGGCGGTGATGCTCGCACTCCGATGCCAGGCAGCAGGCTTCGACCCCGCTGTACGCATCGAAAACCGGAGCGCCGAACGCCTCTTCGATCGTCTGCCGCATTCCCGGCTCGAGTTTTTCACTGCTGGTCAAGACCGCCTTGACGGCCGGCACAGCTATCTTTTCTTCTACTATGAAGCGCGCGAGAAAAAACCACGCCGATGCGTAGCCGACGAGATAATCAGGGCGAAATTCCAGAAGCTCTTTCGCGTACCGCGGTGCCGTGTCGCGAGAGATGTGAAACGCTGATAAATATAGCTGTCGTTCCGACCAATTCCGCCTGCCGTACGGGGGCCCGCTCCGCCCCTCTGGAACTACCAGGCGCCCACCGATCATGGCCCGCCGCATGTGGCGGTGCACCCCGGCCCAGTTCCGGCAGCGAGCCTCGTACAACGCCTGCCAAACCCGCTGCGTGTCGGCTGACATGTACACCACGAGGGGAGTTCCTGTGGAGCCGCTGCTGGAATAGGCATACAACCTGGTAGCCCGCCGGGAAACGAATTGCTTGGGAGAGGGCCGGATGTCCTGCTTGCCTACGGTTGGCAAACGCGACAGTTCCGCTACGGAAAACTTTGCGAGGTCTTGGTCGGTTAGCCCCCGCCTCGCAAACTCCTGCCGATACCACGGCACCCAACGAAAAGCTTCCAATAGCAACTCCGCAAGGCGACGATTCTGATATTCCTGCCATTGGTGCAGGGTGAATGTTTCTCTTTCCCTCGCCTCCCGAAGTGCGCTGTCAAACCCTTTTCCGAAGCGACGCCACCGCCACGTCGCGCCGAAAACGGAAACACCGATTTCTTGGACCAGAACAGGGGCGGCTCGATAGAGCCGCTCCCCTAGCGACACGCGGCCTCCTCCCGCCGAAACGAAGGGCGGTGGTCCCCAGAAGGAGTGTTTCTCCCGAGCGAATCCAATAGAACGCGCCATTGGGGCATCACGACGGACCAGTCGTGGCAATCCCCTTTTTCGCGAGCTGCAAGAGAAAGCCGCCCAGCAAGGGCTTCGTCTCGAAGAACCCGCCCAACAGCATAGGCCATCCGATCGGCATCCTCAGCCGGCACCAGCAGCGCATCTTTCTCGTCTTCGAGCAGGAAGGGGAGGCCACCCACGTTGGTGCTAACCACGCAGAGCCCGCAGGCAAGTGCCTCCACCACGCTTACCGGGGCATTGTCCACGTTGGTGGTATTCAGGAAGATGTCTGCGGCATCCAGGTGTTTAGGCACCTCGTCCTTGGGCACTGCTCCGGCGAACGTAACTCGATCACTCACTCCCAGTTGCTGCGCCCGGCGAACACACTCCTGCAGGCTGCCGTCCCCCTTGTCCGGCCCGATCATGCTCAACGTGGCGGCCGGAAACTGCTCGCTGATTCGTGCCAGGACTTCTATCGCCAGCGAGGGGTTATACATTCTGTGAAACGCACGTAACCAGATCAGCCGCGGTTGCGCTGGAGAGCGGCGCCGAAAAGGATACGCCGAGACTTCTATACCATTCCTGATGAGTATCACATCACCACAGTACGGCCGCATCGCTTCCTGCAAATAGCGGGACGGGGACGTTACGGCTGCAACTTTAGAGAACACTCTCCAAACCCGACGCGCCCGACTTGCTGACCAAGTTGGCAGATTTCCGCCGTGCAGAATCAAAATGGTAGGCTTGCGAAGGTTCGCCAGCAGGTGAACAACCTTCTCCGCCCAGAGAAAAGAGCCGCCGCTGAAGACATCCACGATGGCGACGTGGTAGTCCCGCCGCCGCCGCACGGCGGTGCCCAGCATATCCAGGAAGCGAAGGACGCGCGATCGCCGCCGAGAAGTTCGCACCACCCCGAAGCCGCCGCGCTCCAGTTCGCGCCCCAACGCCTGACATTGCGAGAAGGCCCCAGCCAAATCTCTGAAGAAGTTCCCCACCATGAGAATGTTGATGGCCACTGCCGGAGTCGGTTCGAAAACTCAGAGAGCCGGAATCTCTATGTCATGAGGGGAACCGTGGCTCGGCTGGCATTACGCGGTTGCAGGCGCTTTCCGGACGACCGACGGTTCAAAGTTTCGGTTTCCAAGGGTGGTCGTCCCTGCTGGCCAGCGAGTACCAACAACGCCAACATGATCGCCGTCGCTGGGAGCACCGTCCGGAACGCATTGACCGCGAAATACAGCCACGCCCAGGTAAACATCCCCAGCACCCAGGCTCTTCGGGGGGTGTTGTCGGCGGCGCGGACACTGCGCACGCTCAGCGCAATTAGAGCAAGTAAGCTGATCGCGCCCAGAAGCCCGTGCTCAGCGAGAATGCGAGTGAACTCTGTGTGCGCAGCAATGGCACTCCGCGATACGATCCCCCTTATTTCCGCTGCGATACCCGGCCCGACTCCAGCCACGGGATTGGCGCGAAAAATCTCCAGGTCACTCTTGGCAATGGCGTCACGATTGGAGAGGTTTGGATCAGTAAACCGCTGCAAAAAAGCTCCTTGTGTGAAGTCGTCCAAGACCGGCACCAGAAAGTAGTTGGAGGTTGCCCATGCGGCGACCGCCGAAGCAAGAACCGCGATGCGCATCTCTTTCCGCTTGAGCAAGAGGATGCCCATGCCCCCCAAGGCCCCCAGGACCATGGCAATGCCCGCACGAGAAAAGGTCAGCAAGGTCTGTACCGCCAGCGCGACTATGACTCCCCAGACCAGGGGCTTGACTCTCCGCCGGCCCCGCAGCCAGACATAGGCGGCCAGCAGCAGCAGTCCGAAGGACAACACGGAGGCCACCTGATTGGGGCCGTAGCCGCCACTCATGGCGAAGTTCGACTCGGTGGTGAAACGAATTTCTTCGAGCCGCATGGTCCCTGCCAGGATAGCGGCCGAAGTGGCCGCCACCGGGCCCCCTGCCACGGCGGCCACTCGCCACAGGGCAATGGGGCGTTGCACCGTCGAGGCAAACCACACGGCGGCGAACAACGCCGCCGGGCCAGCGAGGTTGAAGGCCACGAGCTGTCGGGCGCGCTCCAGATCTGAAACTGTTGCAAAGGTCAGAAATACGGATGGCAGCAGCGGCAGAAAATACAGTAACGCCAGCGGCCGCGGATGTGTACGCCGGCGCAGAGCGGCGAAAACGCAGAGCAAGACCACCAGGTACATCCCGATCATGTGGGGCAAGGCCGCCTTGCTCATTCTCCACAGGATCTGGCTGGCGCCCACGTACAGAGCGGCTGCCGCCACGGCAGTCGGGCCGCCTCGCACTCCCACGAGCAAGGTGACGACCGTTGTCAGGACCCCGTGCACCAGGGCGAGCTGCGGAATCTCTTTCCAGGCCAGACCCAGCAAGGCGTGGATCCCGAACCAGCCCACCACGTAGGCGAGCGGCAGGGGGGCGGCGACCGCGGAAGACCTCGCACCGGCAAGTGGACCGGAAGCCTTGTCCAAGGCCCACCTGGGCACCTTCAGAGACGGGGCGACGGTACTCATCGATTGAGGTCCTCCTTCAAGACCCTTCCGACTCTTTCGACGTGGGCCTCGTAGGTGAAACGGGCCGCGTAATCTGCTCCAGCTCGGACCTCCCGTTCCCAGACCCGAGGCTCTCTCATGTATCCCTCGATCGCCGCCGAGTACGCCGCTGCTTCTCGCAGCGGCAGAGCCCGGCCGCACCCCGCTTCGGCCAGCACCTGCGGGATACTGCTCACGGCACTGGCAATCGGCACGGCGCCGTGGGCCATCCCCTCGCTCAATACCTTCGGCCATCCCTCGCTACGGGAGGGCAAGAGCACGAAATGCGCCCGCGCATGCAAGGCCATCACGTGAGGGTGTGGGAGAAACCCATGAAAGTCAACGTGCCTCTCCACGCCCAACGCCCGAGTCTGCTCTTCGAGCTCCGCCCTCATCGGCCCGTCTCCGGCCATCTCCAGATGGGCCGCAACCCCCTGAGCACGCAGACGGGCCAGGACATCCACGACGACATCAGGCCCCTTGTTAGACGAGAGGACCCCCACAAAAGCGAGAGTTACCGCCCTGCCGGGTTCGAGACTTTTGCGCGCCGCGGCCGCTCGCGCCCGGTCGTACTCGGCTCGGCTGAAGCACGGGTTTGGGAACGTCACCACGTGCGGCCTGTCGTTGGTCCGCCGACCGTTGACGGTCACCGTGGCCCGGCAGAAGTTGTGTCGTAAGATCCACCGCTGCAGCCCGTAGGAAAGCGGTTCTGCCCGGTCAGGCTGCCAGTTGCCGGCGTACTTGATCCACCTCCTTCGAGGTTTTCGCACGACAGCCAGCAAGACCATCGCCAGCAAACTAATGTTTGCGGGGGCCCGGACGTGCACGGCGTCGGCCTTTGGCAACTCCTTCCTGATGGCCCGGGCGTAGGAGGGAAAGCGGGCCAAAATACCCGCCTTGTCTCGCAAGGAGCGGCCCCCCGCCGGGCTGACCGGCACGAACGAGAGATTTGCGCATGAATAGGGCAGAGCGCTGGCCGGCGGCGGCCCGTCGTGGAGGCAACCGATGTGCACCACCTCGGAAAAGAGTGAGGCGACATGGCTGATCTCCTCCACCGTGGGGCCCCAACCCACCAGCTCTTCACCCCGGCAATAGTGAGCCATGTTGGAGATGATGAGCAACCGCCCGCGCCCTTGCCTCACCCCAACATCTCTTGATAAAGCGCTTCCCACGTCGGAAAAACCCTTTCCATATCGAAAAGCTCGCGGGTCGCCAGCCAGGCGCGCTGCCCCATGGCCCGCCGTTCCTGCGGGGACATGGCAATCAGCGCGGCGATCGCCTCAGCAAGAGGTTCCGTCTGCCCAGGAGGCACCGTCCGTACGGCGCCCGCGCGAGCCGCCATCGCGGTGTTTTCCCCCACCGCCGTGGCAACCACCGGCAGCTCACACGCCAGGTACTCGATGAGAACCAGGGGGCCGGATTCAGACAGCGACGGGATGACGGCAAAGTCGCAGGCCTTCACCAAAGGAATAACATCAACTCGTTGACCCACAAAAAAAATACGGTCTTGAATCCCGAGCTGTTGCACTCGCTCCACGCAAGCGCGACCGTACGGCGTCGCCTCGCCCCCACCGATAACGATGACGCTCCAGGACATTTCTCGCGGCAAAACGGCCAACGCATCGAGGAGTGTGAGGATGCCCTTTTGTGGAAAAAGTCGCCCAACCACCGCACCACACGGCCGCATGATGTCGTGACGCAGGAAACTATCGAGCGTGAGCGGCTGCTGAGACCTGATGCGTCCACAGTTCAAGGCATTTGGAACGCAACGCACGTGCGTCACCGGAAAACCAGCACCAACAGCCCATTTCGCATTCTGCTCCGACACCGCGACCAAGCGCTCGAATGTATCAATCAGTAGGCCGCCAACCCACCTTGGCTGCTGGCGCATGTGCACTTCGCCGAAGTGCTCATGAATAAGCGCCGGGCGACGCAGCAACCCGAACAGCCTTACCGCCCGCACGAAAAGGGCCGAGGGCAGACCGTGAACATGGATCAGAGACGGGCGAAAGCGATGCTCGAACTTCGCCAGACGCGGCAAAGCGCGCAGGTCAAAGCGAGCCCGCCTTTCCAGGCATTCATAGACTACCCCGTCTGAAAAAGCCTCTTTCCAGGGTCCGCCTTTCCGGGTGGTCAACACCGCTGCCCTCCACCCCCGCCCATGCGCCGCGTTGGCCAACTCCACCGCCATCCGCTCGGCGCCGCCCAGCTCCAGGGTGTCGATGATGTGCAGAACCCCCGGCGCCGGCATCATCGCCCCCCGCCGTGGTGTCCATTCCCTAACACCTCTCGCCCCCTATCTGGCGCTACGTTACCCTTGGTAGCGACGCCCTCTGACCGGTTGTTGGCTCGACGTGGTCCGAACAGAGCCGAGCAGCGTCGGCGCTGGTGCGAACCGCCGCTCAGGTGTGCAAACCTCCACCAAAAACGGATTCAACTCCCCTTCGGCAACGCGCAGGCCAGGGGCAGCGGCCAGGCGACTAGAAGCGAGCGACAGATTGCCGCCGTGGTTTCGGGGCTTCTCCACCCGCGAACGCGACACCCGCCGGCATGAGTAACCAGGCGATGGTCTTCGCCGAAATCTCGAAGTCATCCAGGCGCCTGCACACGCGCCCCGCCTTTGCCTTCCCCGAGAAATCCTTCTGCTTGCAATGGAGAAGGCGTATCGCCGGCTCAAAGAGGCACTCGTTCATGGCGCTTCGTGGTTCCCCTCTACCCGGCCCGGAGGTAAAGGGGGAATCTGCGGCCCAGTCGAATAGAGGGCTGCTCCGCCTTTGCTCGCGTTGTCGACTCGCCGCCAGGTCGACGGCAGCAACACCAGCGCGACAAGGACACGGCCCAGCCGCCGCGCTGCGCCGCCCCTGGCCACGAAGGTGCTCAGCACCGCCACGTGCGCCATCTCCCGCGCAGCGTCAGCCCCGAAATACCGTAGTGCGAGGTAAAAATCCCACGCCGACGGCAAGGCTCTCCGCCAGATACTCTGCCGTGCCGTGGCGGCCGTGATGGCTCGTCGTCGGTGAGCGCGCAACCCCCCGCGCGGGGCGTGGTGGTGGAGAATGCAGTTCGCCGAATCCAGCAGCATCAACGCACCGCTGAGATACAGGCGCATCCCCAGATCGCCGTCGGCGCGCTGGCCGTGATCGTAGACCAGGTCGAAGCCGCCGCTGCGCACCAGTGCTTCCCGGCGAACCAACGACGTGCCGGTGGGGAAAACTGCCGAGACGGACGTTTTCCCTACCCCTGCAGGGGGCGCGAACGTCGGGGGTTCCAACACGGTGCCGGAAACCACGTCCGCCCCGGTTTGCACCGCCACCTGAAGGTGCCTTTCGATGTACGAGGGGGGTACTTCCACGTCGTCGTCAAGGAACAGCACCCAGTCCCCTCGGGCATGCAGGAGTGCCAAGTTGCGGGAGCGGCACTGGCCCGGGTCGTCCATCGTCAACCAGCGCAGATTCAGCTTCGGGAAGCGGGGAGAAAAGTCGGTACGCCTTCGACCCGAGGGCGTCTGGTCAACCACGATGACCTCGAGCGGCGGCACGGTTTGCGCTTGCAGCTGATCCAGAAGCGTGTCAAGGTAGGAGTATCGGTCGAGGGTGGGGATCACCACGCTCACCGACTCCGCTGGCGAGTCTGCAAGGGGCAAGGTCGTTCGCTCGAAGGCGCGCGGCTTCCCACTGTCGTTCATCCTCAGAAGGTAACAGGCCTTCAGCGCCCCCCATCCCGCGCGGGCGGGCAGCCGACCTGTCCACCACGATCTGGCCAGGGCCCACATCGCCCAGCGGCGCCCGAAATGATTGGCGATGATGCGCGCCTCATCTTTGGCCGTCGGCACCCCTGCCGAAGAGGGTACGTCCGGGTTTACCAGCTTCGGGTCGTACCGTACGATCGCGCCGGCGCGCAGGCACCGCAGACCCCATTCCAACGCTGCCGCCTGCGCCGTCTCGAGCCAGTGTGCGGGGGGCCCAAGCTGCCTGACCACCTCCGCCCGTAGCAGACACGCTTGCCAGCTCACCCGCCACGACGTGGACACCATATTCGGCGGCGCGTCGGCCCTTAACATCCACGTGGGGTGGGTAAAAAGCAGCAGCCGTAGCAAGCCGGCGGTCCCCACCGCGAGACCACCGTGAAAAACATCCACCGCAGTCCGCCCTCTCACCAGTGCTGCAGCTCGATCCTCCGCCGTCACCTTCGGGTCGCGCACCCAGATCCATGCATCTGACTCTGCGGAAGCCGCCAACGACCCCAGAGCATTGGCCAACTCGCCGAGGGACGACACGACCACTCCGTCAGTCGCCTCGACGCCTTCCCCGGTCAGGATGGAAAGCCGCAGCGGTGTGAATTCTGTACCCGCAGACCCCAACACCCTAGCCTCGATGCCCCGCCGAACGGTGGGCCGGGTTTAGCCAGTGCGGGGCGATTTCTGCGGGCTCCCGCAACCCATAAAGCGCTTCTAATTGGTCCAGGATGACCTCCAAACTGTGATACCTCTTGACGTACCCCGGTCCTGCCTCCGCCAGACGCCGCCGTCGCTCCGGCTCGCGAACGAGCACCTCCAGCACGTCCGCCAGGTTGCCGGCCCTCGCGTTCGCCACTGGCAAATCCGGCCGCACGTGCAGCAGGTCGTCGCGAATAAAACACACCACCGGCACGCCCATGGCCATCATTTCCAACGAAAACTTGCCGTGCCAACCGTATAGCACCTGGTCCACCGCGATGTCGGCGCCCTCGTACGCTTGCCGTACCTCCGAGTACGGCATGCCCTCGATCAGTTGCAGCCGCACCGGCAGCCCTTTCTCCCGTAGCGTGGCGCACGCTTCAATGACGAACTCCGTCCCCTTCTTCCGCCTGTTCGTAGGCGCGTGCACCACCACAACTTCATCTCCCACTACTGCCGGCGAGCGGCGCATCCAGGCCCCCAGATCAATAACCTGCGGAGACAGCACCGCCTCTGGCACCAGGTCCCACAAATCTGGCTCGGAAACAAGCAGCTCATTCGCCCACTGTCGCCACCACCGCAACTTTTTCAGCTGATCCGGCCGGCTGTCCAGCCTTACCCCAGCCAGCTCGCTCCGGCCACTATCCCGCGCCCTGTCGAAGGTGGAGATGTCGACAATATCAAGTCCGCGGAAATGAACAATCACCCGCTTGCCCAAACCCCGTAAAAGCGGTAAATCGAGAAGGTGCCAACGCCAGAACCCCCAAAGACTTACGCCCCAAAAGAAATGAAAAACATCGTAGTTGCTCATGGCGAACAATCCAAACGCCCACCGCGCCCACAAATCTCTCCATTTGGCCCCAGCGTGCCCTACATGGATGTCGCACCGAAATCGCCGGAAGTCACGGTTGACCGCCGCCGCGGTCGCTTGAATGCCCCGCTTCCTGAAACCCTCTGCAAGCAGCTGCATTTGGCCACCGATCTCGTGACCGCAGATGAGAACCCGTTTGCCGATCTCGTCGACTCTCAAAGCCTCAAACGTCCCCTGAAAGACAACATTCTGCCAACACCTCTACGTTCAGCTTGGACGGTAACTCTAATGGCCAACAGCCCCGTTGACTAAGTCTCCCCAAGAGTTCGGTGATCCTTCTTTGGTTCCCTTATAAGTAACCTGTTAATTTCGAACCAGAGGATTTAACCACTCCCTCCCGACCCACCCATCATTTCTCAGCCCATAAATCACGGAAAGTTGTTCCAACACTATAGGAAGGCTGTGGTACTTTGCCACGTACCGAGGTCCGGCCTCGGCGAGCCGCAATCGCCGTTCCTTATCCAAAACTAGAGTCTCCAGCACATTCGCCAAGTTTGATACCGTCGCATTCACAATCGGCAAATCTTCTCGAAAGGACTTCAGGTCCTCTCGAATATAACATACTACCGGAACGCCCATGGCCATCATTTCTAATGAAAATTTGCCATGCCATCCGTACAACATTTGGTCAACGCCTATGTCGGCGATTTCGTACGCTTGACCCATTTCCGAGAATGGTCTGTTTTCAATTAACTCTAGTCGGATTGGCAGCTTCTTCCGTCGAAGCTCTTCGCACGCTGCGATCACAAAGCGCGTTCCTTTCTTTTTTCGATCCGTCGGAGCATGAACTATCACGATCTCTTTCGAGTCGTCTCTCCATCTACGTTTCGCTGATTTCCAGGCTTCCATCTCGACGACCTGTGGTGAAAGTACGGCTTCTGGAACGAGATCCCACAAGCAGGGTTCGGAAACGAGTATTGTATCTGCCCATCTTCGCCACGTTTGCAAATTCTTTTGCTGATCTTTTCTACTCCACTGTTGTGGCGGTGACGTTTTATGATCGCTTGTTGTCCAGTATTGTTCTGCATCCTGGAAGAATTGTTTGTCTCGAATATCAGAACCCCGAAAATGAACAATGATTTTCTTTCTTTGAGCGCGAAGAAAGGCCAGATCGATTTTGTGAAATCGCCAAAAGCTTATGAGGCTGACCCCAAAAAAGAAGTGAAAAATATCATAATCGATCATCGCGAACATAGCGAACAATGTTCTTGCTAGATAATTTTTGATATTGTTTCGTACGTTTAGATTTACATCGCAAAAGTATTTAAAAGGCGATTTGTCGTTCCAATTGCAAGCCGCTGTCGCTGGCACGCCTATTGATCGCATTCCGCTGGCTAATAGTTGCATCTGACCACCTATTTCATCTCCAAAATACAAAATTTTTCGTGATACGGGGTACATTCTTGGAGAAAATTAGAAAGTTGCCAAAAGAATTGCGAAAAACATCGTTCTGTTTTTTTTCATTTGTGATTGCGCAACAAAAAAAATCCATTTCTTATATGTTCTGGACACACTATCGCCATGGTCGCCAGATAGAGAATGGAATAAAGTAGGAATCCAAGAATTATGGCACTAAGGGATTCATTCCCCGTGGCGACAGTCGCTACGGTTCTTGCGACGACTGCCGCGCCAAAGGCAGAGCCAATTGCCGAGATCGCTCGCAACCCGAAGCTTAACCAATTCCATCGGAGGGCGCGAAAGACCCAGTACGATTTTATCAGCGATGCACCTGATTTGACGGTCGCCACGGCCGTCGCTACTCCCAGTATCCCTGCCCAGGTTGCCCCCACCCAGTAAGCCACTATCAGAATCGGAACCATGCAGAGGGCCACTTTGCAGTTAATGTCGGGGCGCCCGATCGCGTAACTTACAGAATCAACAGGGGATGTAATCGCATTGACCGCTGCGCTGACGCAAAGAATCTGAAGAGGGAGGATCGAGGGCCCCCATTGGGCTCCGAACACGAGCGGAACCAAGGACGGGGCAAACGCAGCGACTAACCCGGAAAACGGTACATTAACCAGGAACATGACTGCTATTCCTTTTGTGAAGCCACGCTCTAACCGTCTTAACTCGCCGGCGGCGGCTGCATATAGGGGAAGGGCGACGTCTGTCGCCGTGGAAAGCACCTTCTTGCTGAAGGTAAACGCCTTTGTGTAAGCGAAGGTATAAAAACCGAGTGCTTCGGCGTCGAGTAAACGGCCCACGAGGAGGTAGTCGGCGTTGTTGGCGAGGTAGCTAAGTAAGGAATTTCCAGTAGTAAATGTGCTAAACGAGAGTAGATTTCCAAGTCGCTCGCCGCGGGGGACGAGCAGTCGGGGTACGGGCGCCTCTTTGGAAAACGTCCAGTAGAGTGGTGCAATGATTAGCGAGGCGAAGATCGGAGGTAAGACCAGACTCCAGTAGGAGTAGCCCAGCGCCGCCATAGCTACGCATCCGCCGGCGACGAGGATCGCCGACAGACCCTGAACCAGGGCTACGATGCGAAAATGGAGGTTTCTGCGAAGCCACTTCTCGTGCAACGAGCCCAGTGCATGGACGGGATGACCAAGGGAGGAGACAAGCAGAACAGTGGTTACCCTGGAATCCCCGTAGAATGCGCCTGCCACAAGGCCCAAGGCGCATTGAAAGACTGCGAGCCCCACCCCAACGGTTAGTTGGAGCCCGAAAAGGGTGCGGAACAAAAGCCGGTCGGCGTGCCGGGCCTGAATAAGGTAAGTTCCGAGGCCCAGGTCACCGAAAACCTGCGGAAAGGCCGAAAACGCAGCTGCCAGAGAAGCTACACCAAACTCTTCCGGAACCAGCAGGCGGGCCAGCGCGATGGACGCCGCAAAGTGGATCGCGACCTGAACGGCTTGCTTACTGAAAAGAGCTACCCCGCCTTGCCGGCCGTGAGCCGTTAGATTCTTCGGGCTCTCATTCGACGTGACTTCGGACATTCTTTTTCTGCTTCTCTAAAACAGTCGCATCGGCAAAGGTCACAAGAACACTCTTCTTTTTTGGGGGTCGTGCGGCAACGCTGCTCTGCCCTTTCGCCTTACTCTGCCAGCCGCCGTTTGGCCTTGTCGACGGGGGCCCCGTTCTCGACCATCATCGCCCAAGACGGCCAGGGACGGCCCGCGGGCTGTAGCAGCAGATGGCATCGCCCCCGATTCGCTAGCTGGCGGGGGTGGGTCAGCGGCAGATGCGCGGCGAGATAAGGAGCTTTGTAACTAGAGTGGGAACACCAATCGAGGAGGCGAGCCGCATTGTCCGCCATTGGCCGCTCCGGTGGAGAGTGCACCTCCACGAGAAACTGGACCGATTCTCCCGCAGCCAGCTGCATCCCACCAGCCAGTACCTCCACCTCCGCCCCCTCCACGTCAATTTTTACGAGTTGCGGGACCCCGAATGTCTCCCCGAGGCGATCCAGCGTCGTGCTTACTACCTTGTTGACCTCTTCCTCGCTGCGGCCGTCCTGGCGTGACCGAGGAACATGCTCCCTGCAGCACCGACGCCGACGGTGAAAAAATCCACCGTACTTCCGCTTTTTTCACCCACAAATACGCAGGCAGCACGGACACACGTTTCCCGACCGTTCCTGCAGCAATTCTCGACGGCAAGAACCAGAGCTTCTCGGTTCGCATCCACAAGCAGAAGGTGTCGGTGCTATCAACGCGCGCCGCCTCACATTGCAGCCGATGTCAAAGATCGTGCGAGCCTTGCGGGCGGCGCAGAACAGCCACGCATCATCATAGTCGGGGCGCGGGCGGATGCCACCTTCCCGAACCCACAGGGGCCGGCCCGCAACTGTGCCTTGCACCAACCGTGGCGAGCAGCCGAGGGCACGCCAATGCAGCGTGTCCATGCGGTGGAAGAGCCTCCTCACGAGCTGCATAGGAGCCATCTACCCCTCCTTGGACGTAACCGCCCGCGACAAATAACCAGTCACCTCGTCGACGATGATCTGAGCGGGGGGAGGTACTACTCGAGGCCGGTCTTCACGGAAGCTGCCTGCACGGGAAAGGGCGGTGGCGGCTCCCGCCACCACCGTCTCGGGCTCCACACCCGTGAGAAGCACCTTGCCCTCCCGCGCGAGTTCCACCCACTCCGTCCGGTCTCGCAGAATGAGGCACGGCGTGCCGTGAAAGGCGGCTTCCTTTTGGAGGCCGCCGGAGTCGGTCACAACCAGGCGGGCGGCCCGTGCCAGGACCTGCGTGGACAGGTAAGGAAGGGGCTTGACGAGGGACACTCCGGTCAGGGAGACCGAGGCCAGCCGGGCGCGGGTGCGGGGGTGGATGGGCCAGAGGACCGGTCCGACGTTCGCAGCCACCCGTTGCAGGGCGTCGAGGATGTGGTTCCACCGCAGCCGATCCTCTGTGTTCTCCGCCCGATGCACCGTCGCCAGAACGAACTGCTTCCACTCGAGGTCGTAGGCCGCCAGGGTGCTGGGGGTGGCGGCTTCCACGTCGGGCAGCACGCTATCCAAAAGCTCCACCATCACGTCCCCTGACAGAACAACGCCCCTGGATATCCCCTCCATCCTCAGGTTTTCGATGGCAGTCTCGGTAGGGGCGAAAAGAAGCTCCGATATGTGGTCGGTCAGAACCCGATTGATCTCCTCCGGCATGGCCCGGTCGAAGGAGCGCAACCCGGCCTCCACATGTGCCACGGGTAGGTGCAGTTTTGCCGCGGCCAGGGCGGCCGCGAGAGTGGAGTTGGTGTCCCCGTGTACGATGACGAGGTCAGGCTTTTCACGCAAGAGAACCTCTTCCACCTTTTCCATCATGCGGCCGGTCTGGGTGCCGTGGGTGCCCGAGCCCACACCCAGATCGACATCCGGACGGGGGATGGCCAGGCCCTCGAAAAAGACCTGGGACATTTCGTAGTCGTAGTGCTGGCCGGTGTGCACCAGGAGCTCCTCCACGCCGGCCTTTCGCAGGGCGGGAGAAACCACGGCCGCCTTGATGAACTGCGGCCTTGCTCCTACGACGGACACCACTTTCATGCCGAAATCAGCCCCGGTCGGGCTTCAGGCGACACCACCGGCCGCAAGGGGCGCGGTGCGGATGGCATGCACGAGCTCGATGCTGGGCCGTGCCTCGGCGATGCCCCAGCCGCGGCCGGCCAAGGTTTCCTCGTACACCCGTGTGTGGAGGTCGGCAAAGCCTTCGCTGAACTCCACCTCCTCGCCGTCCACGGTGATGGACCGCCAAGTGGTCTTGCCCCCTGGCTCGGCGGGAAAGGGCAGGTCGGTCCGCTCCACAGACAACCGCCAGGTCACGTCGGCCCGCTCCAGCTCCAGCTCGCCGGCCACCCTGGTGGGCTCCCGCTGCAGCACGCGCACGGCCGTCACCTGCCCGAACAGCCACATGAGGAGGTCGAAGAAGTGGATGCCGATATTGGTCGCCACGCCTCCGGAGCGGTCTTCCCGTCCCTTCCACGAAAGGTGGTACCAGGGGCCGCGGCTGGTGATGTAGGTGAGGGTGACTCGATGTCGCCTCGCCGCGTTCGCTCCGGCCAACCTCTCCCGCAAGGCCAGCAGGGCAGGGTGCGCACGTAGCTGCAAGACGGTGTACACCCGTCGGCCCGTTTCCCGCTCCAGCACCTCCAGCCCGTCCAGGTTCCAGGGGTTGATGACCAGAGGTTTCTCGCAAATGACGTCGGCGCCGTTGCGCAGGGCCAGGCGGATGTGGGCGTCGTGCAGGTAGTTCGGCGAACAGATGGACACCCAGTGCACCCGCTGCTCCTCCGGGCCCCGCCGCAGCTTGTCGAGGTGCCGATCAAAGCGCTCGATCTCGGGAAAATACCGCACGTCGAAGGAGTACTGGTCCAGCACCCCTACCCCGTCGTGGGGGTCGGCGGCGGCCAGCAGGCGGTTGCCGGTGTCGCGAATGGCCTTCATGTGGCGGGGCGCCACGAAGCCGGCCGCGCCGATCAGGGCAAAATTTGACGGCCTTGGTTCCATCAGCGGTCCTCACTTCAGCTGGCGCCCGTGCACCAGCTCGTCGTACAACACCTTTCCCACCCGCAGTTCCTCGGGCAGCGGCGCCTCCTCATCCAAGTCGAGACAGCGCAGCAGCCCGGGCGCGATCTCCCGATACCGCAAGCCGCTCTCCGGGCAGGCGTATACCCCGTCCGAATCAGGCCTGGCGAGGGGCAGACCATGCCTGCTGACCCACCCCCGCTGCCGCGCCGGCACCCCTACCATGAGAGCGTAATCAGGCACGTCCTTGGTGACGACCGCCCCGGCTGCGATAAAGGCGTAGCGGCCAACAGTGATGCCACACACCACCGTGGCGTTAGCTCCGACGGTGCAGCCGCGCCGCAGCAGGGTCCGCTCGTAGAGGGCGTGGCGGTTCACCTGCGCGCGAGGGTTGGTGACGTTGGTGAGTACGCACGACGGGCCAAGGAAGACGTCGTCCTCGATCACAGTGCCGGTGTAGATGGAGACGTTGTTCTGCACCTTCACGTTGTTGCCGATGAGGACGTCGTTGCCGACGTTGCAGTTCTGGCCGAAGACGCAGCTGCGTCCGATCCGAGCGCCGCTCTGGATGTGGCAAAAGTGCCAGACTTTGGTGCCCTCCCCGATCTCGCAGGGCTGGTCGACGTACGACGAAGGGTGAACGAAGTAGCTCATGCTTAATCCCAAGAAAACGGACATGCGAAAATGACAAGAGAAGAGTGAGGAGCCGACAACAGGTTCGCGCTGAGACCGCGGCGGCGTGCCCGGAAAGGCTGTTCAGACCTCGTAGTACCTCCGGTACCACGCCACGAAGGCGCGGACCCCGTCGTCGATGGCGGTGGCCGGCCGGAAGCCCACGTCTCTCGCCAGATCGTCGACGTTTGCATAGGTGGCGGGCACGTCGCCCGGCTGCATGGGCAGGTAGGTGCGCCGCGCCGGTCTGCCCACGGCGCGCTCGATGGCGGCGATGAACTCCTCCAGCTCCACCGGATTGTTGTTGCCGATGTTGTAGAGCCGGTAGGGGGCGGGGCTCGATCCCGGATCGGGGGCCTCACCCGACCACGCGGGGTTTGCCGCCGCTGGCCGGTCCAGCACCCGTACCACGCCCTCGACGATGTCGTCGATGTAGGTGAAGTCCCGCCGCATGCGGCCGAAGTTGTAGACCTCGATGGGGTCTCCGTGCAGGATGGCGCGGGTGAACTTGAACAGCGCCATGTCCGGCCGCCCCCAGGGCCCGTAAACGGTGAAGAACCGCAGGCCCGTGCATGGGATACCGTACAGGTGGGCGTAGGTGTGGGCCATCAGCTCGTTGGCCTTCTTGGTGGCGGCGTAGAGGGAGACGGGATGGTCCACATTGTGGTGGACGGAAAAGGGCATCGCCGAATTCAGGCCGTACACCGATGAAGACGAAGCGAACACAAGATGCTCCACCGGGTGGTGCCGGCACCCCTCCAGAATGGTCATGAAGCCCTGGAGGTTGGCCTCCACGTAGGCCCATGGGTTGACCAGGGAGTACCGCACCCCCGCCTGGGCGGCCAGGTGGACCACCCGGGTGATCCCCCCGGAGGCGAAGAGCGCGGCCATGCCGTCGCGATCGGCCACGTCCAGGAGGGCGAACTCGAAACCGGGCCGATCCTGCAACTGCGCCAGGCGCGCCCGCTTAAGGGAGGGGTCGTAGTAGTTGTTGAGGTTGTCGAGCCCCACCACCTCATCGCCCCGGGCGAGGAGACGGCTGGCCAGGTGGAAACCGATGAAGCCGGCAGCGCCGGTGATCAGGACTCTCTTCTTGGAGCTCATTTGGCCTCGCTAGGCCTTGACGACGTGGGGACTCGGCTGCCTGAAGACGCCGCGGGTGTCCACGATGAGGGGGGCGTGAGCGGCCACCAGCCCCCAGTCCACCGCCGCGTGATCGGTGGCGATGAGGACCGCGTCGCTGCCGGCCAGGGTCGTCGAGTCCAGGGGCACCGAGCGCATGGGGGGCAGATGCGGCCAGGAGCGCATGCGAGGGGCCACCGGGATGTGGGGGTCGTGGTACGACACCTCGGCGCCCAGCCGCAGGAGGTGGTGGATGAGCTCGAAGGCCGGACTTTCCCGGGGATCGTCGATGTCCCTCTTGTAGGCGATGCCCAGCACCAGCACCCGCGCCCCCTTCACCGGCTTGCCGCGGTCGTTGAGGGCCAGAGTGAGCTTTTCGATGACGTACTCCGGCATGCGGACGTTGACCTCGCCGGCCAGCTCGATGAAGCGGGTGGAGGCGCCGAACTCCCGCGCCTTCCAGGCGAGGTAAAAGGGGTCCAGGGGGATGCAGTGGCCGCCCCACCCCGGGCCAGGGTTGAAGCGCATGAACCCGAAGGGCTTGGTGGCGGCGGCGTCGAGCACCTCCCAGATGTCGATGCCCATGCGGTCGTACACCATCTTGAGCTCGTTCACCAGGGCGATGTTGACGGCGCGGAAGATGTTCTCGGTGAGCTTGGCGGCCTCGGCGGCGCGCGCCGAAGAGACCCGCACGGTACGAGCAATGACCTGGTCGTACAGGGCCTGGGCCAGGTTGCCGGAGACGGGGTCCACCCCCCCCACCACCTTGGGGGTGTTGGTGGTGCCGTAGTCCTTGTTGCCGGGGTCCTCCCGCTCGGGGGAGAAAGCGAGGAAGAAGTCTTCCCCGCAGCGCAGTCCCGTCGCCTCCAGGATGCCCCGCACCAGCTCGTCGGTGGTGCCCGGGTAGGTGGTGGACTCAAGCACCACCAGCTGGCCCCGGCGCAGGCAGGCGGCGATCTGGTGGGCCGACCTCTCCACGTACGTCATGTCGGGCTCGCGTTGGGGGGTCAGCGGCGTGGGCACGCAGATCAGCACGGCGTCGGGCTCGCCCAGTCGGGAGAAATCGGTGGTTGCCGCAAACCTTCCCGAGGCGGCCATGGCGGCCACCCGCCCGCCATCCAGGTGCTTGATGTATGATTCGCCACGCGCCAACGCCTGCACCTTGGTCTCGTCCACGTCGAAGCCCAGGACGCGAAAGCCCCGCTCGGTAAAGGCGAGCGCCAGCGGCAGGCCAACGTAGCCGAGCCCGATAATCCCCACGAGGACTTCTCGCTCCCGGATGGCGGCGAGGAGCTTTTCGCTCTCCCCACGGGCCAGGTTGTCATGGTGATGCATTCTCGACCTCGAATTCTCGATGGACCGGGAAAGGACAAGCTCCCGCCATTAGTTCGCAATGCAAACCTATTCCGGCCATGCATTTACGCCGCGAATCCCCGCTACCGACCGCACCCCGTTGACGGCGTAGGTCAAGGCTCCGGGAGTGCGCTCGACGATTCCGGCTTCACGGCGACGGATTCTAGCACAGCGGCCACAACGCCTCAGGCAGTTGTTGCCTTTCCCGGCGCGGGCAGTACTGGCGGGGATCCACCCGCCACTCTGCTCGAGACAATAAGGATTCCAGAATCACGAAGGCCGGCAAATGCCGGCCTCTGAAAAGGTCGTGTTCCCGCGGTTTCCTTAGCGTGGGGGCGAGGGAGAGGCGGGCTTTGGATCGATGGGCCGGATCACCGGCCGAGGCTGGCGGGAACCAGCCTGCCCCTCGGCTGCCGCACCGCCCACCAGCGCCAGCGGCTGGATCACTTCCTGCCGAGGGACACTGCTCGCCACCAGACTAGCGGTACGACAAAACGAGTCGGTGGCAAAGGTGCCGTCCACCCGCATGCGCGCCAGCAGGCCATCGCAGGTGAAACCGCGTAAGGGCGCCCCTGCCTGACTGGCCACTGTCTCGCCCACCACCAGGTTGGCCGCGTAGCCCCGCTCGTCCGCCGACAGCTGGGTCTGGCAGGTGGGCGCGATGACGACCCGCCTGGGCTCGGCGCGGTACTCGCGCCCATCGGCATCGCGAACAGCAGCTATCAGTTCAACGCTCGAAACCGTCGCCTCCGGCCGGGGCAGCACGGCCCAGAAGGAGCCGTTACCGTTGGAGCGCATTTCAAGGAAATAGAGATCGGCCGCGCCTTCGGCACGAAAATACGCACGTACTGAAGCCCAGGTTCCGGCGGGAGCTACACGCAGCGACACGGGGATATTGCTCCCTTTGGCCGAGCACGAAGGGGCCTGGACAGTGATGACCGGGTCGGCAGCCATGGCGCTGGCCGCGAAGCCTGCGACAAGCGCGAACGCGATTGCTAAAGAGACTCGACCAACCTTGCACGGCGGTTGGAAGGGCATGCGCTTGACCTCCTACGAAACGAAGATACACGGCGCCCTGACAGATGTCAAGTTGCCCACCGGGGGGACCGGACCGGCGAAGGATGAAACTCCCGTGAGGCGCTGGCGTCGCCGAGTGCCGGCAGGGCGCCCAAATCTCTCTGGAGCTGTCGCATAGGAGCGGAGGGACGGCAGGCGAGGGTACCCGCAGCGAGGGAGCCGCACCGGGCCGGCCTGCTCCCGGCAAGCACTGGCTGCAGTCGGCTGTTCCCCTTACAGGCCGGCACCTCCGACAGCTGATCCCTTGCGCTGCTATGACGAACCCAGGATTTTGGCCTTGTAGGCGTCAACGTACTCGGTGTGCTTGATGCGGGGCAAGGCGCGGCGCAGCACCTCGGCGGCATGGGCCTTCTCGCCGGCCTCGAAGAGCGACACCGCCCAGTAGAAGAGGAGCAGGGGCTGGCCTTCGCCCGGGTCGCCGGCGCGGGCGAAGTAGGCCACCGCCTCCGACCAGCGCGCCAGGCGGTACGCCGCCTCGGCGGCGGCCAGCTGCGCCTCCTTCCAGGCGGGACGAGCGTCAGCCAGAGCACGACTGCGATCAAAGGCTTCCACGACCCTTCCCTCGGCCAGCAAGGCGAGTGTCTGCTGCAGCTGCGCGGCGTCCTCCGGCGATGGCCCTGCCTCCGGCCGGCTGGAGTTGCCTCGCCGCTCCTGGGCGCTGCGGGGTACGGCAGTGGCCACCGGCGGCGGCCCCGTCAGGTGGGTGAAGCCCGGCGTGGCGCGCAGTGTGGATGCTGGCAGGAGTACCCGGGCGTGCCGCTCGAACTCGGCGCGTACCGGGTCGGGTATGGGAGCCTTCCCATAGGCACCGAACCGGTCTTCAACTTCCGCCACCCGGCGGAACGTCTCGGCAAAAAGATCGTTCTGCCCTGCCGCCGCCTGGGCGAGGCCCAGGCGCACCAGCCCTTCCGCCAGACGCTCGGGCTCTTCCAACAAGCCGAAACAGGCTAGGCGCAGGGTGTGAGCCGCGGCAACGAAATCCCGCCGGTTGTACTGGTCCGTCCCCTTGGCGAGGAGGTTTTCGTAGAAAGGATCGGCGGCCGCCACCCACGATCCCGGCAAGCCAACCACGGCGAAGATGAGCAAAGCGGCAAAGGTACGAGCGAGGTTTCGTCGAGACCACCCAAAGTTCATGAGCCCGAATGATGGCATACGGCCGGTCGCACGCCAAGAGGGGGACCGGTCACCCGAGCGGCCGGTCTTCGAGGATTGCCGCTGGATTGCCGCTGAAGAGGAGTTGCGCAACCTCTTCCCCCCATCCATGGGCGATCACTGCCCGCGCCGGGCCCAGCCGCGGCGTGCGCCGCTGGGAGTCATGGGCATCCGAAGCGACGAAGTGCACGCAGCCGTGATCGAGGAGAAAACGCGAGCAGCGCTGGGCGCGAGCGCCGAAGTCGCCAGTGACGCTCATGGCGGTGAGCTGCACCAGGGCTCCGGCGTCGGCCAAAGCGAGGATAAGGGTCGGGTCCTCAGCCCAGGGAGCGACCCTCTCGGGATGGGCAAGGATGGGCCGCCAGCCGCTGACCACCAGCTCGTGCACCACCCCCCGGGCGCTGGCGGCGGCGTGGGGGGCGAACTCCAGGAGAATGTACCTGGAGCCCGCCAGCGGCAGGACGTCCCCCGCCTCCACCGCCTCCAACAGGGTCGAGTCCACGTACACCTCGGCGCCCAGTTCCAGACCCAGGGCCCCACCCGCCGAGGCACGAAACGCTGCAAATCGATCGGCGAGATCGCCAGCAGACTCGTTGCCCCAGCGTGGATGGCGCTGGTGGGGAGTGATGATCATGGCCGTCGTGCCGCCGTCGAGGGCAGCGGCGTGCATGGCGAGCGCTTCCTCCTCGGTCGAGGCACCGTCGTCGATGCCAGGCAGGAGGTGTGCGTGAATGTCGATCATCCCGCCTTGGCGGCCGGCGCCTGCCCCTGGCCGGCGGCGTCCTCGATGTAGGCCTTGTACCCCCGGTGGTAAGCCTTACCGTAGCGCCCCTCCGCCGCCCGCTCGCGGTTGAGCGCCACCCCCAGCACCCGAGCGTCCACGAGGGCGAGCTTGCCCAGACACTCCTTGGTGGCGCCCCGGTTGACGATGCCGGCACCCACGCACAGCACTACCCCGTCGGCCAGGCGGCTCAGCACGGTGGCGTCGGTCACCGGCAGCACCGGCGGCGAGTCGACCACCACGAAGTCGAAGCGCTGCCGCGCCAGGGCGAAGTACTCCTGGGCCCTGGTCGAGGCCAGCAGCTCGGAGGGGTTGGGCGGCACGGGGCCCGAGGGGGTGAGGTACAGGTTGGGTACCGAGCTGCGGAGGAAAACCTCGGCCGGTTCGGCCTGACCGGTGATGAAGTTGACCAGTCCGGTGCGGTTGGACACCTTGAAGATCTCATGCTGACGGGGTCGGCGCAGGTCACCGTCCACCAGCAGCACATGCTTGCCCAGTTGCGCCAGCACCACCGCCAGGTTACCAGAGGTTGAGGTCTTCCCCTCACCCACCGTCGTCGAGGTAACCAACACAACCTTCAAGGAGTTCGCCGAAGATAGCAAGAGTGAGGTACGCAGCCCTCGGAACGCCTCCGACACCTGCATGCGGGGGTGGGTCAGGCACACCAGCTCGATGCTGACCTGCTCGACGGCGGGCTGCTCCTTGCTACGCCGCTCGCGCTTGCGTGACCCGTAGCCGTAGCCATACCCGTAGCCGTAGCCGTAGTACCCGTACCCGCGACCGGCCGCCGAGATGTCGGGGATGACCCCCAGCACCGGCAGCGCCAGCACCCGCTCCACGTCCTCCGGGCTCTTGAAGGTGCGATCCAGAAAGTGCACGCCGTAGGCCAGGCCGATGCCGGCCAGCAAGCCCAATGTCACGCCGATGCCCAGGTGGCGGGGAAGCGATGGGCGAAATGGACTACCAGGCGGCAAGGCTCGGTCCACCACCACCACGTTGGACTCTCTCGATCCCTGCATGCGCGAGGCCACCTCGGTCTGGGACTGCTTGCGTAGCAGTTCATCCAGCAGGGTACGGCGGGTCTGCACCTCCACCTTGAGGTTGTTGTAGGCGACGGCAGCGGAATTCAGCTCCAGTGCCTGGCCCTTCTGGCGGGTCAGCTCACCGGACAGCGATTGCTCTCGGCGCAGCGCCGTCTCATACTCGGTGCGAGCTGCGCGAATGGCATCGTCGTAGGCCACGTTGAGGTTTTGCCGCGCCTTGTCGATCTGCTCCTTGAGGTTCTGCATGGCCGGCCACTCGGGCTTGTAGGTGGCGAGCTTGGAGGCGTACTCCCGCTCCAGCCGCAGCACCTCAGCGCGCAAAGTCGCTACCAACCCTCCGGCCACCGACTCGGGCACGGCGTCCCTCGGGGAATTGACTAGCTGCTGGTACCTGGCCTCCTTGTTGATGCGCTCGGACACCGCCGAAATGTAATCCTTGTTGAGCGCCTCCAGGCGCTGCAACGCCACGTTGGAGGCCGGGTCCAGCGCCACGATGTCGGCGGCGCTGCGGCTGTAGGCCTGCAGCTCTGCCTCCTTGTCGGAAATTTCTCGCTTCAAAGACTCGATCTGGGAGTTGAGGAAGGACGAGGCCTTTTCCACCGAGAGACCGCGCATCTCGATCCCCCAGTCGATGTACGCCTCTGCCACCCCGTTGGCGATGCGAGCTGCCAGCTCCGGCGACGGCGAAACGTAGGATATCTCGACGAGACGAGTGTCTTTCACCGGCTTGACAGTCAGCCCACTTTGGATGCGGCCGGCAAGTTCCGCCAACGCCCGGGCATCCATGCCCGCACCCCCATCGCCGCCCGCGCCGGGCAGGAAGCCCACCCGGCCAGGATTGAACACCGGATCATCCGCCAGGCGCAGCCGCTGGACCACGCGCTCGGCCATGCCGCGGCTGCGAATCAACTCGAATTGGGTGGGATAAAACGACTGCGCGTCCCAGTACGACTCCACGCCGATGATGTCCTCGACCCGTACCGGCCCGGCCAGGCGCCGCTCGATCTGCAACACCGTGGCGGCGCGGTAGGACTTGGGAGTGGTGGCGTACAGCACCAGTGAAGCCGCCAGAACAACGATGGCAATGATGGCGATGAGTCGGCGATGCCTCTTGAGCGGTTCCAGGAGTTGCTGAAGATCGAACTCGCTCTCCGGCTCGGCCGGGGCAAAGAGCGGCTCGTGAGTCTCGGAATAAGGGGGGCGTGCCATCAGAAAAATGACTCCTTGACCACGATGATATCGCCGGCCTGCAGCTCCGGGTCCGGCTCTTTCCCGGCGAGGATGCGGCGGTAATCGGCCTCCAATTCCACGTCCTTGCCCGAGCGGTCGCGGCGCTTGATCGTCAGCTTGCGCGAGGCTCGGTCAGTCAGGCCGCCGGCGCGGGCAATCGCTGACAGCAACGTAATGCGCTGGGTGCTTTGAAAACTCACGGCTCCGGGATTGCGCACCTCGCCGAGGCAAAAAACAGTTACTTCCACGCGCGGGGGTATGTTGATGATGTCATTGGAAAAGATGGGGATATTCGCGTCCGGGTCGGCATTGACGATGAGATCGTCGACGCGGATGGCGATCTGGTCCGACAGCCCGTTCTCCGCACGGCGCAGGACGTAAATCATGTCGCCGCGGTTCTCGGCCAGGCCCCCGGCCGCCGAGATCGCCTCCAGGAGCGTCCAGCGACCGGAAAAGGCGAGATTGCCGGGGTTGCGCACCGCTCCCATGACGGTGATGGGCCGGGAGCGGAACTCCTTGATGAACACGCTCACCGAGGCGCGCTGAACGTAGCGGGACTCCAGCAGGGCCTTCAGCCGGTCGGCCAGCTCGCCGTTGGTCAGACCCATCACCGGCACGTCGCCGATCAGCGGCAGATTGATAGTGCCCTCGTCGGACACCCGCCGTTCCAGGTTCATCTCCGGCACTTCGAAGACCTTGATCTCCACCAGATCCTTGGGCCCGATCCGATAGCCTGGCAGCAGTCCAGTTTGGGCAGCCGTCGGTGGAGCGAAAAAAAAGAAAATCACGGCAGAGCAGACGGCCCAGACCCAAAGTACAGACCTGCAGGGGGGAGCCGCCAAGGCCAGACGTCGACCACTCATATCCGATCTCCTCACCACGTCACCGCCGATCCGAAGCCGAAGTTGAGACCGGCGATCAGGCTGTTATAGCGTCGTTCTTCTTCCCCGCGGAGGGCGCCGTAATGGCGGCGATCCCAGCGCAGGGAAACAGTCGTGCGCCCGCGCAGGGCCAGGTTGGCAGTGACACCGTACAGACTCACATTCCTCGTCTGCCGCTCGGCTTCCAGGAAGCGGTGGGTGCCACTCTCTGCAAACAGTGAAGTGCTGCCGCGCCAGCCTAGCGGTAGCCGAACGGCGGCCCCGGTGGTTTCGACCTCGTAGTAGCTGGTTCCCCCGAACGCATAGGCGAGCGATCTTTGAGAATAAACACTTACGCCGGACCTCGGACCCAGTTTCCACTCCGCACGGGCCTGCCCGGTCCGTCCCTCGAAGGGCCGGAAGGACGAACCTGCCCTCGGCTCGAGCTGGTACTCCGACACCTGCGCACCAAGCGACAACCGCGTCCCAGAGTAGGTGAGACCCACAGTGGGCGCGGTACCCGAGTTGGAGCGGTCGAACTGCGACTGCGCGAAGTCAGTCACGGAACGAACGTAGCCGAGGCTCAAAGTCAGCCGGTCCCGAAAGCGGTAGCGCAGTCCCCCCGCCGCTCGTTGCTCGTCCCGATCGAGCGTCCCCAGTCGAGGCAGCGGCGCCCCCTCCAGGTCTTCGTCCCGATACCGCCAGCGGGTGTCCTCGCCCTCGGCGTAGATCGACAATCGGCGCAGCAGGCGCAGCTCGGCGCTCAGCGAGGCAGCCTGCCGGCGTAGGTCGATGGGCACCTCGTCGTCGAAGCCGAGAAACGTCGGCTCTGTCGACCGAGTGCCCTTCGCCTCAAGCGCCAGTCGACCCAGGTCGACGAACGCCCCCACCCCGTACCGACCTTTGAGTCGGTTGCGCCTGGTGGTTTCCCGCCACCACGAGTACTCCGGTAGCGCGTAGCCGGCCAGAAGGAGGCGACTTCCAACCGGCAGAAAGGCCGCCAGCCCCGCCCCCGCCGAGATGGTCACATCCGACTGCTTCCCCTCCCGCCACGGCTCCAGATCGTCGTGATACGTGAGATTGCCCACCCCGACCCAGGGTTCGAGGCGCAACGGCCCGAGGCTCCATCTCGCCTCTTCCATGGCCTTTTCCAGCCGCTCCTTGGTGGACCTCTCCTCGGCGGCCAGGCTGCCCGGCGGCGAGTACTGGGTAAACTGAGCCTGCGCCGCGGTGGCGACTCCCAAGGCGATCACACCAGCCAGCAACAACTCAAGACGCATATAATCTTCCCCGATGGCCCAGCGCCGTAGTCTCGATCAACGGCGAAGCAGTATACACCCTCTCCCATGGCTTCTTGCCGCCGTGCTGCTGTGGGCGCCGGTGCCCTTCGCCAGCATCCGCGAGAAACACCAGATGCTGCTTTCACTGGCAGCCTTTGCGGCGCTGGCGGTGGCCGCGCTGGTGACTCGGCGCCGCCGCGAGTTGGGGGCCCATGCGCTGCTGTCGGCCGCCGCCCTCGCCGCCGTGGCGGGGCTGGCCGGGCTGCAGCTGGTCCTGCCGCCTGCGGGGGTAGCAGCCCAGCTGCACTCATGGGCCAGGGAGCTGAGCTCCGCCTCCGGCCAGGTTCTCGAGACCGCCGCTGGATTTGCCCTCAACCCCAGCGCGGTGGGGTGGTCCGCCATGGCCTGGCTGGCGGCGGCCGCACTGCTGGTGGCGGCGGCAACCGCTGGTCGCAGCCGAGACGGCCGTCGCATTCTGGGCGCTGCCCTCCTCGCCAGCGCCCTGTTTCAGGTGATCTTCGGCGCCCAGCACCTGGCGCGGCGCTCCACCACCATCTGGGGGCGGGAGGTACCCAACACCCCCGATCGCCTGCGGGGCACCTTCGTCAACCCGGACCACTGCGCCACCTACCTGCTGCTGGGGCTGGCCGTGGTCTTTGCCTGGGGGTGGTGGGCGTGGCGGCGAGCGCGCCAGGTCGAGGCACCGGAGCGCAAGGTGCTGCTGCTGGCGCCGCCGGCGCTGGCGTGGCTGACGCTCTTTGCCGGCCTGGCCTTCACCGGCTC
Organism: Acidobacteriota bacterium; assembly: GCA_039961755.1. Lineage (GTDB taxonomy): Bacteria > Acidobacteriota > Thermoanaerobaculia > Thermoanaerobaculales > Thermoanaerobaculaceae > CALEVZ01. The sequence continues at coordinate 28,768 of JABRVY010000568.1, forward strand.
CCGGTCGGCTCTCGCTGCGGCGCTGGCCGCCACCGTTCTCCAGGGGGCGCTGGCGGCGGCGGCGGCCCGCCGCTGGCACCTGTCCGTCGCCGGGGCGCTGGCGGCAGCGGTGGGGATCGGATTCGTGGCGGTGGTGGGACTGCAGCAGGGGCTGGGCCGCTGGCTCGCCACCTCGCCCTACGAAGTGGCCTGGAACATTCGACTTTCCGTTTACGAACGGAGCTTCGAACTGTGGCAACGGGCCCCCTGGCTGGGGTTCGGCCTGGGGTCGTTCCGCGACGCCTTCGCCCTGGTCAGCCCCGCCGGGCTCACCGCCGAGTTCTGGGATGCCCACAATCAGTACCTCGAGTTGCTGGTGACGGGGGGACTGGCGGCGTTCGCCCTGGTGGCGGCGGCCGCCGCGCTGACCATCACGCGCCTGTCCCGGGTGTTGCGCCAGGGCGCTCGCAGCGAGGACCGCGCCGCCGCGGTGGCTGCCCTGGGGGCGCTAACCGCGATGGCGATTCACTCCTTCTTCGACTTCGGCCTCTCCATGCCGGCCAATGCGGCCACCTTCGTGGTCCTGGTGGGTGCGGCGCTGGGAGCCCGGACCGAGCGGGCAGGTGGCGAAAGGCGGGGCGGGGGCGTCCCGGATTCGACCACGAGCGGGTAGGCAGGCGGGGGCACCTGGTCCAGGACCACCCCGGTTCATCACCTCCCTTCTCACGTGCTCATTTCCCTGACCCGCTTGAGCGGGGGGGGCGGCGCGCGTACCATCCGACGGGGGGACAGGCGCGAATGTCTCGGCCACGGGTGGCGATGGCGCTGGTAGTGACGGGGGCTCTGCTCGCCGGAGGGTGTTCCCTGCGGCGGATGGCGGTGAACGCCGTGGGGGACGCGCTCGCCGGGGGCACCTCGGGGTGGGCCTCGGATGACGACCTGGACCTGATCCGCGACGCCACCCCCTTCGCCCTCAAGACCATCGAGAGTTTGCTGGCGGAAAGCCCCCGCCACCGCGGCCTGCTGCTGGCGGCGGCGAGCGGTTTCACCCAGTACGCCTACGCCTTCCTGCAGGGGGAGGCGGATTTCCTGGAAGACGAGGACCTTGCCCGTGCCACCGCGTTGCGCGCGCGGGCGGGTCGTCTGTACCTGCGTGCCCGCGCCTACGGGCTGCGGGGGCTGGAGGTGGGCCACCCGGGGCTGGCGGCCCGCCTCTCCACCGACCCCGCGGCAGCGCTGGCAGCCGCCCGGCGAGATGACGCGGCGCTGCTCTACTGGACCGCCGCCGCCTGGGGGGCGGCCATTGCCCTGGCCAAGGACAACTCGGAGCTGGCCGCCGATCTGCCCGTGGTGGAGGCGCTCGCCCGGCGCGCCCTGGCGCTGGACGAGGAGTTCGGCGAGGGGGCCATCCACGATTTCTTCAT
>JABRVY010000569.1:0-2776 GCA_039961755.1 Acidobacteriota bacterium
GGGTGGAGGTGACGGGGGTGGTGCAGCAGGAGGGGGTGTACCAGGGCGGCGTCACGGCGAGCTTCAGCTCCTTGGCGGACGGCTGGGAGCAGCGCCCCATCCTGCAGGTCACCACTCCCGAGGGGGTGCTGCGCTGGGGAGGCTCCAGCTGGTTCGCCGTGACCGCCACCGCCACCGACGGCACCTTCACCCTGGCCGACGTGCCGCCGGGGCCGCTGCTGGCCAGCTGGCGCACCCCGGCGGGGAGCGTCAGCCGCACCTTCACCGTGCCCGACGCCGACACCGCCCGGGTGATCCTCGAAGGGGCGGGGCACACTCTCACCGGTCGACTCCTGCCGCCTCCGGTGGACGGGCAACCGATCCCCCTTCACCTCTACGATCTGGCCAACCGGCCGCTGGCGCGGGGCAGCAGCGACGGGGAGGGGCGCTTCGCCCTCGCCGGGGTGCCCGCCGGGGGGGCGGTGCTGGAGGTGCAACCCCCCGGGGGCGGCAGCTTTCGGGTGGCGGTGCAGGTCCCCAGCGAGGGCCCCCTGCTGGTGTCCCGCCCGCCGGAGCGGCTGCCGGCAGCCCCCCTGGAGGTGCACTTTCGCCGCGCCGGCGAGGCCGTCACCGGGGTCCAGGCGGTGCTGCTGCCAGCGGGCAGCGTCCAGCCCCTGGCGGCGCGCCTGGCCACCGGGGAGACGCTCACCTTCCCCGCCGTCCCGGCGGGGCGCTACCACCTGCTGTGGGCGGAGCCCCTGGCGGGAGCCGGGGTGACCGCCGTGGAGCTGCCCGAGACCGGGCGCGCCCTCCTTCTGGTGGAGCTGCCGGTGGGCAGCGACCTCCAGCTGGCCTGCCTCGCCCCCGGCTGCGCCGGGGCGGCCCTGGCTCAGCTGGAGGTAGCCTCCCCGGACGGCGTGGCGGTGACCCCCCTACTGTCGGGGTGGGCGCCGGGGGTGCGGCTGTCCGCCGCCGGCGCCCTGGCCCTGGGGCGCCTTGCCCCCGGTCGCTGGCAGATCTCGGCGCAGACAGCGGGCGACCGCCTGGAGCGTTCGTCCTCCACCAGCTCAGGACGGCCGCTGGAGCTCACCTTCCGCTAGCCCGCCGCCTCATGGCGCCCTCCGGGCGCCAATTGCCATTGTACTAATTGCAGCAGTTGACGTGGCCGCAGCTGATTTCGCAACAGGGGCTGAGACAGCACGTAAAGGCTGGGCCCTTACAAGTCACGCACATGCGCGGACACGGGAAGCCGGAGCAGCAGTGCTCGATGGCCTCTCCCTCCCCACGAGCGGCAGAAAAATGGAAAGGCCCAGTACCGACCAGGGCATCGGCCACGAGTCGCTCACCCTGCCCCTCATTGCCCCATGTTCCTAGCATCCAGACGGAGATCCGCGAATCCTCTGCCGGGCGCCCGTGCGCCTGGACTACGAAATCGGCCCCCGGCAACTGCGTCGTCAGCAGAGGTGCACCGGGCGATCCACTTTCCACGCGCGCCAGCCACTCTTTGCCGGCCAGCGTCGCGGCGAAACGACCGTCGATGGCGGCGGCGAGCAGTGAGTGACTGGGTTCCGAGAATACTCGTACTGCGACGACCTCGGGACAATCGCCGAGAGTGACTCTCAGCCGCTGCTGCCCCCCTGCCACCACATCACTGCTCACAGTTATCAACCAGCCCGTTTGGTGGTCATCGGCAGAGGCCACGACGAATGCCGGTAGCATCAAGAACAGGCCTATTACCCCTACTCGATCGGGCATGAAAAACCCTCCTTTTCTATTAATTATAGCGCCGATGACGACAAGTTTCAACGCCCACGCGATGATGGAAGCACGCCGAGTACAGGCGACAGCCTCGCGGCCCGCCGAGATCCGGCTCCCCTGAGCGAGCCTGTCTCAACAGCCTGCTACACTTTCTTCCGGGATCGCGACGATGGCGCAGGTGAGGTTCGACAGGGTAGAGAAGCGTTTCGGCGCAACCACCGTCATCAGGCCCCTCGACCTCCAGGTGGAGGACCGGGAGTTCATGGTGCTGGTGGGGCCCTCCGGGTGCGGCAAGTCGACGCTGCTGCGCCTGCTGGCCGGTCTGGAGGAGGTAAGCGCCGGCACCATCACCATCGGCGATCGGGTGGTCAACCACCTGCCCCCCAAGGAGCGGGACATCGCCATGGTGTTCCAGAGCTACGCCCTCTACCCCCACATGACGGTGCGAGAGAACCTGGCCTTCGGGCTCAAGGTGCGGGGAATGCCCAGGGAGGACGTCGCCCAACGGGTGAGCGAGGCCGCCCGCCTGCTGGAGATCGAGGGGGTGCTGGACCGCCGCCCGCGGGAGCTATCCGGGGGCCAGCGCCAGCGGGTGGCGGTGGGGCGGGCCATCGTCCGCCACCCCCAGGTGTTCCTCTTCGACGAGCCGCTGTCCAACCTGGACGCCAAGCTGCGGGTGAGCATGCGGGCGGAGCTGACCCGCCTGCAGCGGCGGCTGGCCACCACCACCGTGTACGTCACCCACGACCAGGTGGAGGCCATGACCATGGGGCAGCGGGTGGCGGTCCTGAAAGGGGGGGAGCTGCAGCAGGTGGGCCCCCCCATGGAGCTGTACCAGCGGCCCGCCAACACCTTCGTGGCCTCCTTCCTGGGCACCCCGCCCATGAACCTGCTGCCGGGGAGGATCGGCGAGGGCGGACAGACGCTCCACATCGACGGCGTCACCCTGCCCCTCGGCGCCGAGCAGCGGCGGGCGGTGCTGGCTGCCTCATCGGGGGAGGTGCTGGTGGGGGTGCGGCCCGAGCAGATGCGGCTGGGG
>JABRVY010000570.1:0-5300 GCA_039961755.1 Acidobacteriota bacterium
CCCGTTCGTTCATGAACCCCCACCAGCCGCCGGGGAGGCCGGGGTCAAGGGTCGCGTCAGCGACCGGCCGGAGGCCGGCTTGCCCTTGACGCCGGCCGACCCGGCGGCTATCGCCAGTTGAGGCGAACGAACGGGAGGAAACCGGGCCGCACCCCGCAGCATCGCCGGCGCCCAGGCCCGGAGCCCGTGTCCGTGCCCGTGTCCGTGTCCGTGCCCGGGTCGGAGACCGTGTCCGTGTCGGTGGCGTGAAGGTGGGGCGAGAGCAGCTGGCTGGGGAGCAGGGATTCGAACCCCGATACCGTGGTCCAGAGCCACGTGTCCTAGCCGTTGGACGACTCCCCAGCAACGGCGGAGCGGTATTGTACCCCCTCGCCCGGGCCTGTCAACGCGGGTAGACTTCCCCCTCGCCTCGGCCTGCGAGGCGGAGAGGTGAGACAACGCCGCCATGGTTCGCACCCGCATCGCCCCATCACCCACCGGCGACCCCCACGTGGGCACCGCCTACGTCGCCCTGTTCAACTACGCCCTGGCCCGCCAGCAGGGGGGACAGTTCATCCTGCGTATCGAGGACACCGACCGGGAGCGCTCCAACGCCGCCTCCGAGCGGATGATCTTCGAGTCTTTGCGCTGGCTGGGGATCACCTGGGACGAGGGGCCGGACGTGGGGGGGCCGTTCGCCCCCTACCGGCAGAGCGAGCGCTTTCCCATCTACCGGGAGCACGCCGAGCTGCTGGTGGAACGCGGGGCCGCCTATCCATGCTTCTGCACCAAAGAGCGCCTGGAGGCCCTGCGGGAGGAGCAGCGCGCCCGCAAGGACCCGGTGATGGGGTACGACGGCCTGTGTCGGCGAATTTCATCCGGGGAGGCGGCGGCCCGGCGGGCGGCGGGGGAGCCTCACGTCATCCGGCTGATGGTCCCCGAGGAGGGGGAGACGGTGGCCCAGGACCTGCTGCGGGGCCAGCTGCGCTTCGACAACCGCCTCATCGACGACCAGATCCTCCTCAAGTCCGACGGCTTTCCCACCTACCACCTGGCCAACGTGGTGGACGACCACCTCATGGGCATCACCCACGTGATCCGGGCCGAGGAGTGGATCTCTTCCCTGCCCAAGCATGTGCTCCTCTACCGGGGTTTCGGCTGGGAAGAACCGGTGTTTTGCCACCTGCCCCTGCTGCGCAACGCCGACCGCTCCAAGATCTCCAAGCGCAAGAATCCGGTGTCGCTGGAGTATTACCGCCGCGCCGGTTTCCTGCCCGAGGCCCTGCGCAACTACCTGGCCCTCATGGGGTGGATCATGCCCGACGGGGTGACCGAGGAGTTCACCCTGGAGGAGTTCGTGGCGAACTTCACCCTCGAGCGCATCACGCTGGGCGGGCCGGTGTTCGACCTGGAGAAACTCACCTGGCTCAACGGCCGCTATCTGCGGCGGATGAGCGTCGCCGAGTACCTCGAGCGCCTGCGCCAGGGCCCCCTGGCCGAGGAGTACCTGACCCGGATCATCCCCCTGGTGCAGGAGCGCCTGGATCGGCTCGAAGACTTCCTGGCCTACGGGCAGTTCTTCTTCGTGGGGGAGGTGGCCTACGACGCCGAGGCCAGAGCCCGCCTGGTGCCTAGGAAGGGCACTCCGGCGGAGACGGCGGCGGCCCTCGCAAGCCTGCTGGAGGAGGAGCTGGACCCCCTGCTGGAGTGGGACGCGGCCCACCTGGAGCCGCTACTGCGGGGGGCGGCGCAGCGGCTGGGGTGGAAGACCGGCGACCTGTTCATGAGCGTGCGGGTGGCCCTCACGGGGAGGGCGGCCACGCCGCCGCTGTTCGAAACCATGGAGGTGCTGGGCAAGGAGCTGTGCCGCCGGCGGCTGCGCCGGGCGGTGCAGGTGCTCCAGGAGGCCTGAGCCGGGCCGCCTCGCCGGGCGCCGGTGCTAGCATTGCGGGTTCAGCGGGGCCACCGAAGGTGCCCCGGAGAGGGCAGGGCATCATGAGCGAGCGTCCACCCACCGCGCCGGCTCCAGGCGCCGGCGAGCGCAGCCACTTCATCCGCGACCTCATCGCCGCCGACCTGGCAAGCGGCAAGCACCGCACCGTGATCACCCGCTTCCCCCCCGAGCCCAACGGCTACCTGCACATCGGCCACGCCAAGTCCATCTGCCTCAATTTCGGGCTGGCCCAGGAGTTCGGCGGCCGCTGCCACCTCCGCTTCGACGACACCAACCCCCTCAAGGAGGAGCAGGAGTACATCGACGCCATCAAGCGGGACGTGCGCTGGCTGGGGTTCGACTGGGGGGAGCACGAGTACTACGCCTCCGACTACTTCGAGCAGCTGTACCGGTGGGCCGAGGAGCTGATTCAAAAGGGCCTGGCCTACGTCTGCGACTGCACCCCGGAGCAGGTGCGGGCGCTGCGCGGCACCCTCACCGAGCCGGGCACCCCCTGCGTTCATCGCGGCCGGCCGGTGGAGGAGAACCTGGACCTCTTCCGCCGCATGCGCGCCGGGGAATTCCCCAACGGCGCCCGCGTGCTGCGGGCCCGCATCGACATGGCCCACGGCAACGTCAACATGCGCGACCCGGTGATGTACCGCATCCTGCACGCCCCCCACCCCCACGCCGGCAGCGCTTGGTGCATCTACCCCACCTACGACTGGGCCCACGGGCAGTCGGACTCCATCGAGGGGATCACCCACTCCATCTGTACTCTGGAGTTCGAGGCACACCGGCCCTTGTATGACTGGTTCCTGGACGCCCTGGGCGTTTACCACCCGCAGCAGATCGAGTTCGCCCGCCTCAATTTGACCTACACCGTGATGTCCAAGCGGCGCCTGCTGGAGCTGGTACAGGAGGGGCTGGTGCGCGGGTGGGACGACCCCCGCATGCCCACCATTTCGGGGCTGCGCCGCCGCGGCTACACTCCCGAGGCGATCCGCGCCTTTGCCGACAGGATCGGCGTGGCCAAGCGCGACTCGGTGGTGGACATCCAGCTCTTGGAGCACTGCCTGCGGGAGGACCTCAACGCCCGCGCCCCCCGCCGGTTTGCGGTGCTGCGCCCGGTCAAGCTCATCCTGGACAACTACCCGGCGGGCCAGGTGGAGCACTTCGAGGTCCCCAACAACCCGGAGGATCCGGCGGCGGGGAGCCGGCGGCTGGCCTTTTCCCGGCAGTTGTGGATCGAGGCCGAGGACGTGCGGGAGAGCCCTCTCCCCAAGTACTGGCGGCTGTTTCCCGGCAACGAGGTGCGCCTGCGCTCGGCCTACCTGGTCACCTGCACCGGGGTGGTGAAGAATGCCTCCGGCGCCATCGTCGAGGTGCACGCCACCTACGACCCCGCCAGCCGCGGCGGCAGCGCTCCCGACGGGCGGCGGGTCAAGTCCACCATCCACTGGCTTTCCGCCGCCGATGCGGTACCCGCCGAGGTGCGCCTGTATGACCACCTCTTCACCCAGCCCGACCCCGACGACGTGCCCGAGGGGCAGAGCTGGCGGGCGGTGTTGAACCCTGGCTCTGAGGAGGTGCTCACCGGCTGCCGGGTGGAGCCGGGCCTGGCGGGGTCGCCGACGGGGGCGTTTTTCCAGTTCGAGCGGCTGGGGTATTTCGTGGTGGACCCGGACTCCACCCTCGCCCGGCCGGTGTTCAACCGCTCGGTGACGCTGAAAGACGCCTGGGCCAAGGTGGCCGGCCGCGGGGAGGTCGGCTAAGGATTTTCAGCCGGGCGCCGAGAAACCAGGAAACCCGTCGGATCGCCTCGGAGCCCACCGGAAAAATGCCCCGACGCTTGACAGGGTCTCGTCCTCGGGGGTAGAAGACCGCCCGATGTGGAACTGCCCCTCCCTCGCCATGGTCATGCGCAGCCCGCAGCTGCGGGCGACGAGGGGGTGCGTGCCGATGAGACAGTGACCCGGTAGGACAGGACGCCACCTCGACGACCCGCAGCGGCGCTGCGGGTTTTTTGCGTTTGGACGAATTCTTCCGCCCCCGGAGGAAGACGAAAGGAGCAGCGACATGCGAATGCGAATGCGGGAGCAAGCGGCAACAACCAAGACTCCGAGCCACCCGACCCGGACGACGAGGCGGCGTGCGCGCCGCCGGGAGGAACGTGATGAGCGCCCTGATCGACGCAGGCACACGATACGAAACGCAACAGATCCACGCCGGCCATGAGCCGGATGGGGGCACCCGCGCCCGCGCCGTGCCCATCTTTCAGACCACGTCCTTCACCTTTGCCAACACCGCTCACGGCGCCCGCCTCTTCGCCCTGGAGGAGGCGGGCTTCATTTACTCCCGCATCGGCAACCCCACCACCGAGGTGCTGGAGCGGCGCCTGGCCGCCCTGGAGGGGGGGGTGGCGGCGCTGGCCACCTCCTCGGGGCAGGCGGCGCAGTTCCTCGCCCTGGCCACTCTCTGCCGCGCCGGCGATTCCGTCGTCGCCTCACCGTTCCTCTACGGCGGCACGGTCAACCAGTTCAAGGTGGCCCTGCCGCGGCTGGGGATCGCCGTGCGCTTTGCCGCCGGTGACGAGGCGGCCGACTTTGCCCCCTTGATCGACGCCACCACCCGCGCCCTGTACGTGGAAACCATTGGAAACCCTGCGTTTTCTGTCCCGGATTTCGAGGGGCTGGCAGAGCTGGCCCACCGCCACGGCCTCCCCCTGATCGTGGACAACACCTTCGGTTGCGCCGGCTACCTCTGCCGGCCCATCGAGCACGGCGCTCACATCGTGGTGGCCTCCACCACCAAGTGGATCGGCGGCCACGGCACCGCCCTGGGGGGGGTGATCGTCGACGCCGGGACCTTCGACTGGAGCTCGGGGCGCTTTCCCGACTTCACCGAGCCCTCCCCCGGCTACCACGGACTGCGCTTTGCCGAGAGCTTCGGCCCCGCCTCCCCCCTGGGCAACGTGGCCTTCATCGTGCGCGCCCGGGCCGAGGGGATGCGAGATCTCGGGCCCTGTCCCTCCCCCTTCAATTCCTTTTTATTGCTGCAGGGGCTGGAGACCCTCTCCTTGCGGGTGCAGCGTCACTGCGACAACGCCCTGGCCCTGGCCCACTGGCTCGCGGCGCAGGAGGCGGTGAGCTGGGTGCGCTACCCGGGGCTGCCCCAAGACCCCACCCACGGGCGGGCGCGCCGCTACCTGCGCCACGGCTTCGGCGGAGTGCTGAGCTTCGGCGTGCGGGGGGGTGCCGCGGTGGCGCAGCGCTTCATCGACGCGGTGCGCCTGGCCTCGCACCTGGCCAACGTGGGGGACGCCCGCACCCTGGTGATTCACCCGGCCAGCACCACCCACGCCCAGCTTTCCGAGGCGGAGCAGCGG
>JABRVY010000571.1:0-6074 GCA_039961755.1 Acidobacteriota bacterium
CCCAGGAACCCGCCGAAAGACTCCCGCCCCCCAGGTCGCCGCGTACTCGTACCACGAGGCGCCGTCCGCCGCCACGCTGCGGACCTCCCCGCCCCACGGCCCCAACGACTGCCAGGTGTTGGCGTTCGCGCTCCCACCGAGCAACACCATCAGCAACACCGTCAGGATGATTCGCGCCTCCTGTCCCACGCCACGCCGCATTCGTCCACCCCCACTTCGACGGCCGGGGCCGCAAGGCCCCCCGCCGCCGGCCGGATTCTACGCCAGCAGGCTGCATGGTAGACTGCCGGCTCGGTTGGGGAGGCCCGCCACCGATGAGTCCCCGCAACGAAGAGTGGAACGGTCAGCTGAGCCTGTTCGAGGATGACTCGTGCCGGCAACCGCCGAACGGACGGAACATTCTCGTCTTCGATCTCGAAACCCAGCGCTCCTTCGACGAGGTGGGCGGGCGGGACAACATGCACCTGCTGGGGATGTCTCTGGCGGTGGTGTACTCCTTCGCCGACGACACCTTTCGTACCTACCTGGAAGCCGACGTCGACGCGCTCGCCAACCACCTCACCGCCGCCGAGCTGGTGGTCGGTTTCAACATTCTCGGCTTCGACTATCAGGTTCTCAAAGGGTACACCGACGCTCCCCTGGCCTCCGTCCCCACCCTGGATCTCATGGTCGATCTGCAGGGCAAGCTGGGCTTCCGCCCCAAGCTGGACTCGGTGGTCCAGGCCTCCCTGGAGGCGGGCAAGTCCGCCGATGGGCTGCAGGCGCTCACCTGGTACCGCGAGGGGCGGCTGGACCTCATCGAGCAGTACTGTCGCGAAGATGTGCGGCTCACCCGCGACCTCTACCTGTACGGACGGCGCAACCGCTACGTCCTGGTGTCGCGCTACGGGAAGACCCCGCACAAGGTCCCGGTTGACTGGTAGGCGAGATGGGCTGGCGCTCTGCCAGTGACCACCGGCGTGGCATGACCAGGGAGCGAGGAGGGTGATGGTGCGAAAGAGTTTGGTGTTCCTGCTTCTGGGCGTTCTGCTGGCGGCCCCAGGGTTCGCCGGGGAGCCCGTGTTCTCCCTCTCGGCCGTCTGGGAGCAGGGTCCGCCGCCCCCCGGGGGGAGCGCGGTCCTGCGCGTCGCGCTCCACATCGAGGAGGGGTGGCACGTCAACTCCCACGCCCCCACGGATCCCTACCTTATCCCCACCACGCTGAAGCTCGAGCTCCCCCCGGGCTGGAGTGCCGATTCTCCCCGGTTCCCACCCCACGCCATGGCCACCTTCGCCTTCAGCGATCAACCGCTGGCCGTCTACGAGGGCGAGGTGATCATCCCGGTGGTGGTCCGGCGAGCCGCCAGGGCGACAGTGGCCGCCATCTCAGTGACAGTCAGGGCACAGGCCTGCAACGACAGCATGTGCCTGGCCCCGGCCGAGGCCACTGCCGTGGTCGCTGCCCAGGGTCCGACCGACGCCAACCCGGGGACCGTCCCGGCCGGCGAAGCCTCTCCGCTCCAGCAGTTCCAGGGTGGCCCGGGGGCAACGCCCGCGTCGCGCTTTTCCGGTGCGGGGCTCGCCCTGCAGCTGGTGCTGGTCTTTCTCGCCGGCCTCGCCCTCAACCTGACCCCCTGCGTGTATCCCCTGATCCCCGTCACCGTGGGGTTCTTCGTGGCCCAGCGAACCACCTCGCGCGCCCACGCCTGGCTGCTGGCCGCCCTTTACGTGGTGGGGATGAGCGTCACCTACTCGGCGCTGGGGGTGGTGGCGGCCTTGACCGGCGGGCTCTTCGGTGCCGCCTTGCAGTCGCCCTGGGTGGTGGGGGTCATCGCGGCGGTGCTGCTGGCGCTGGCCGCCTCGATGTTCGGTGCCTGGGAGCTGCGGGTGCCCGCCTGGGCCGGGGCGCTGTCGGGGGGACGCAGCGGCGCCGGCGGCGCCCTGGTGATGGGGCTGGTGGTGGGTCTGGTGGCTGCCCCCTGTATCGGTCCCTTCGTGCTCGGGCTGCTCACGTACGTGGGGCAGCAGGGCAGCGTCACCCTCGGTTTCCTGCTCTTCTTCACCCTGGCCATGGGCCTGGGGTTGCCCTATCTTTTCCTGGCCGTCTTCACCGGCGCCCTCGACCGCATCCCCAACTCCGGCACCTGGATGCTGGGCGTTCGCCAGGTCTTCGGGGTGTTACTGGTGGCGCTGGCGGGATACTTCGTGGTGCCGCTGCTGCCAGCTCCGCGCGGCGACCAGCTGATGGCCGTGACCCTCATCCTGGGAGGTGCCTATCTGCTGCTGGTCGCTCGTCCCGGGCACGAACATCCGTGGATCGACCGTGTGCTGAGGGCCGCCTCGGCGGGGGTGTTGGTGGCGGGAGTGCTGATGTTTCCGGCCCGTACCACCGAGGCGCCGGGAAAGCTCGCCTGGCAGGCCTACGACGCCCGGCAGGTCGAGGCGGCGATCGCGGCGGGATCACCGGTGATCCTGGACTTCTTCGCCACCTGGTGCGCGCCGTGCAAGGAGCTCGATAAACGCACGTTTTCCCACCCGGAGGTGGCCGAGCGGCTGACCCGTTTCGCCCGCTTCAAGATCGACCTGACCACCTCCGACCCCGCCACCGAGGCGATTCGCACCCGCTTTGCGGTTGCCGGCGTGCCCACCATCGCCTTTTTCGTCGGTGGGCAGGAGGTGTTCGAGGAGCGACTCACCGGCTTCGAACCACCGGAGAGGTTCCTGCGACGCCTCGACCGACTGGGTCTTCCCGCTGGGAGCGGGCCGCCAGAATCCGAGCGCTAGGTTGTCGGGGGATTGAACTCCCAGGTGGCGGGGTCGTCGTCGAAGGGCGGCAGCTGGGGTTGGCGGCCCCGGGCGGCGTTGACCCGCCAGGCCCACAGGGTGGCCCACTTCACGTAGGTGGCGTAGGACTGCACCATGCAGAACACCAGGCCGTGCATGCCGTCGAGGAACCCAAGCTGCAGGAAGAACATCCGGAAGAAGCGCCAGGTCGGTCGGAAAAACACCTGCAGGCACCCCGACCGCCGGCCATCGCGCCAGGCCTGGGCCGCCCCCAGGTAGCCGTAGCCGGCGACCCGTTTCACATACTCATCGAAAGTGTCGATCATGTGGTGCAACATGGGGTTGCGCAGCACCGGTGCGGGCCCGACGGTGCGCATTCGCTCGTGCACCCGCAAGTTGGCGTAGCGCGCCCACCCCTTGCGCACCAGGCGCACCACCCGGTCGCGCTGCCACCCGGAAAAGCGGATCTCCCTGCCCATGAAGAGGACCCGGCGCCGGATGGTGTAGGCGTTGTGCCCGGGGCCGGCGGCGAGCAGGGCCTCGATCTCCGCCTGCAGAGCCGGCGTGCACTCCTCGTCGGCGTCGAAGTGGAGGATCCAGTCGGCCTCCACCTGATCCATGGCCCAGTTCTTCTGCGCCGCTGCCCCCAGGTAGGGTCGCTGCACCAGCGTGACGCCCGGTGTCGCCCGCACGATTTCCGGCGTGGCGTCGGTGGAAAAGGAATCCACCACCAGGATCGAGTCGCACCAGCGCAGAGACGCCAGGCAGCGGGCGATGTTGCGCTCCTCGTTGAAGGTGGTGACGATGGCGGCGATGGTCACGGGACGGCTCATCGAATACCCCCAGTGCGGCGGTCAGAGCTGTGCATCCTACCATTGAGTTCCGCCCCGTTCGGCGCTAACGTCGCGGCATGAACCTCGCTCCCGTCACCATCGGGCGTCTGGTCCACGCGGCGCGGCGCGCCCGCACCAATGCCTACGCTCCCTACTCGCGGTTTGCCGTTGGTGCTGCGGCGCTGGCCGCCGACGGCCGCATCTTTTCGGGGTGCAACGTGGAAAACGCCTCCTTCGGCCTCACCATCTGCGCCGAGCGTAACGCCCTGGCGGCCATGGTCGCTGCCGGTCAGCGTCCCGTCGCCATGGCCATCGTGACGGGGGATGGAAGAGCCACCCCCTGCGGCGCCTGCCGGCAGGTACTCGCCGAGTTTGCCCCGGATCTCTCCATCGTCCTGGCGGGTGAGTCGGGTGACGGCTTCACGATCCACCGCCTGACCGAGCTCCTACCCGCGCTCTTTCGCTTCCCGCAGGCTGACGAACCACCCGCAGACTGATCTCTGGTTAGGCCCGCACCCCCTGCCGGCGCCGCCGCAGGTAGCGGTAGTCGGGAACGCCGTACTCCTTGAGCTTGGCGATCAGGGCGCCGCGGGAAATGCCCAGAATCCGCGATCCCTTGGATTGATTCCCCTTCACCCGGCGCATGACGCGGTCGATGAGGATCTGCTCCACCCGGGGGACCACCTGCTTGAGGTTGTCGCTGGAGAGCACTTCCACCAGCTCCTGGGAAACGCCCGGACCGCCCTCACTGGCCACCGCGCTCTGCAGATCCAGCCCCGAACAGCGAACCATCTCCCCGTCGGGGGTGGCGGTGACCAGCCGGTTCACCTCGCCGACCAGCTCCCCCAGCTCGCCGGGATAGCTCCTGGCTAGGAGGGCGTTGAGACACTCCAGGGAGATCCCGCGGGTGGTCTTGCCCTGCTCCTCGGCGGCCCGGCGCATGAGGGAGGCGATCAGCAGCGGGAGATCCTCGCGACGCTCCGTCAGCCTCGGTACTCCCAGCATGCGCTTGGAAAACAGCATGAACAGGCTGGTGGCCAGCTTGCCCTGCTGCACCAGCGCCAGGGGGTCCTCGCCGCAGGTGATCATCCAGCGAACGGAGGACGCCGACAACGGCTCGCGCAGCTCCGAGGAGATGAACGACGCCATGTCCTCCTGCACCGCCCGGCTGACCGCGTCGATGTTGCGCGCCACCAGCACACCCCCCCTGGCCCGGGCGATGATGCCGTCGGCGTTGCGATCCTGGGTCGGGTAGCCGGCGGCTCCGAACAGCTCGGCGCGCAGCACCTGGGCATCCGCCGCTCGGCCGTCGAAGATGGTCAGCGACCTGCCGCTGACCGGCCCCAGCGTCGCCAAAATGCGGGCCACCTCGGTTCTCCCGGTCCCCGGTGCGCCGCAGATGAGCACCGGGTCGTCCCCGTGGGCGGCACTCAGCATGCCGGCGCGCAACACCTGCATGGCCTGCGATGACCCGGGGAGAACGTTCTCCAGGCGGTGACGAGCCTCGATTTCCCAGTTCGAGAAGACTCGATCGGCCCGTTCGACGTCCTCCCACCGCAGGCCGAGGAGGCGGGTGACCTCTCCCAGCAGGGTGATGCCCTCGCTACCGAGGGCCCCCAGCGGGCGGGCCACCATGATGGCGGTGACTTCGCGGCGGGGCCCCAGGACGCCCAGAAAGGCCGTTTCCCCCTCCTCGGTGGTAAGCACGGCGTACCGCCCCGGCGCCGCCAGATCGTTGGCCAACCCGGGACGAAGCCGGGGAAGCGGGCCGCTCCAGGAGGACGCCAGCACCACCGGGCGCTCCCCGTCCCCGGGGATGACGATGGCCACCTCCACCGACGGCAGGGCATCGCGCAGCACGGTGACCAGACGGTGGAGGAGGTCCGTCGGTGGATCCAGAAAGAGATCGAGGATCGCACCGCGGGGCTGGGAGAGTCCTACCGAGTCGCTGACCACCGAGAAGCTCTCCGCCGCCGGGCGGCTCGGCTTGGCTGGAAAGGCACCGGCGACGGGTCGGATAGCAGGATCGACCGGCTCCTCCTCGGTCCCCTGGAGCACCAGGGTCGACCCCCCCAATCGGAGCCGATCACCCGGGGCAAGCACCCCCCGCGACCGCCGCTCACCGTTGAGCACCACGGTTTGCCGATCCACCGTCACGAACGTCAGCCCGTTGGGCGAGTTGTAAATCACCAGATGGCGATCGCCAACTCCGGGTATTCGCACCACCACGTCGTTCTTGCTTGACGATCCGACAGTGATCTGGGACTTCTGCAGGCGGTAGGTCAGGACCGCCCCATTTTCTGACTCAACTGAGAGCAGGAGCATCGGCGTCCTCCCGTCAACTGGTGCCAGTGTATATCGTCAGCGCAGTCGGCGCAACCGCCCCGGGGAAGCGTTGATCGGTTTGCATGACAGGTCTACACTCGCCTCGTGTGGCGGCCGATCCTCCTCACCCCCGCTCTTCCCCCCCCGGATGAC
>JABRVY010000572.1:0-1836 GCA_039961755.1 Acidobacteriota bacterium
GCCTCTACCCCGCCCCCCCCAAGATCCTCGAGTGCGTGGAGGTGGGGCTCAAGCGGGGGATCGCCGCCGGGCTGGAGCAGGAGTCGGTGAGCTTCGGGGAGCTGGTCCCCAGCCCCGAGGCCCGCCACCTGGTGTGGATCTTCCACGGCATGCAGGAGGCCAAGAAGGACGCCGGGCGCGGCCAGGCGCGGGCGGTGAAGCGGGTGGCCATCCTGGGGGCGGGGTTCATGGGCGCCGGGGTGGCCTCGGTGAGCCTGCAGCAGGGGCCGGTGGTGCTCAAGGACATCTCCGAGGAGGTGCTGCGGCGGGCCGCTCGCACCGTCGGCGAGGGGATCGAGAAGCAGGTGCGCTCCGGCGCCCTGCGTCGGGTGGAGGGGGACCGCCAGTGGGCGCGCCTGTACCTCACCACCGACACCGCCGACATCCGCGGCGCCGACCTGGTCATCGAGGCGGTGTTCGAGGATCTGGAGCTCAAGCGTCGGGTGCTGGCCGAGGCCGAAGAGCTGATCTCGGCGGAGGCGGTGTTCGCCTCCAACACCTCGGCGCTGCCCATTGCCGAGATCGCCGCCCACGCCCGCCACCCTGACCGAGTGCTGGGGATGCACTACTTTTCGCCGGTCCCCAAGATGCCCCTTCTAGAGATCGTGCGGGCCGCCAGGACCGCCGACTACGCCGTGGACACCGCCCGCACCTTCGGCCAGGCGCAGGGCAAGACGGTGATCGTGGTGCAGGACTCCCCGGGGTTTTTCACCACCCGCATCCTCGCCGCCTACCTCAACGAGGCCATGCTGGTGCTGGAGGAAGGGGCGGCCATCGAGGCCGTTGACGCCGCCCTCAAGGATTTCGGCTATCCGGTGGGACCGCTGGCACTCATCGACGAGGTGGGGATCGACGTTGCCGCTCACGTCGCCCAGGATCTGGGCAAGGCCTTCGCGGCCCGCGGCCTGGGCGCCTCGCCGGCGCTGCCGGCGATGCACCAGGCGGGGTGGGCGGGGCGCAAGAACCGCAAGGGCTTCTATGTCTACCCGAAGAAGGGGCGCAAGCGCCCCAACCCCAAGGCCTACGCCTTCTTCGGCGGGGGCCGGCGACGCCCGGCGGACGCCGGGGAGATCCAGCAGCGGCTCGCCCTGGTGATGACCAACGAGGCGGTGCACTGCCTGGACGAGGGGGTGATCGCCTCCCCCCGCGACGGCGACCTGGGAGCCATCCTGGGGCTGGGCTTTCCCCCCTTCCGGGGCGGCCCCTTCCACTGGATGGACACCCTGGGGGCGGCGGCGGCGGTGCGGCGGCTTTCTGAGCTGGCCGAGCGTCTGGGTCCCCGCTTTGCCCCGGCGGCGGGGCTCGAGGAGCTGGCGCAGCGGGGGGGGCGTTTCTACCCCGGCTAGAGGTCCGGCGTGGCTGCCCCCAACCTGGCCCGCGCCATCCTGGCCCACGCCCACACCCGAGGGGAGCAGCCCTGCCTGCGCTTCCACCGCGCCGGCCGCTGGCAGACGTGGAGCTGGCAGCAGGTGGGGAGGGAGGCGCAGGCGCTGGCCCGCGGCGTGCTGGCGCTGGGCCTGGCGCCGGGGCAGCGGGTGGCCATCGTGTCGGAGAACCGCCCGGAGTGGGCTCTAGCCGACCTGGCGAGCCTGGCCGCCGGGGTCCAGGTGGTGAGCGTCTTCGCCACCCTGCCCGACGGGGAGATGGCCTTCATCCTGCGCCACGCCGGCTGCCGCCTGGCCTTCGTGGAGTCCCCGCCCCTGGCCGTCCGCCTGCTGGCCCTCAAACCTGAGCTGCCGGCCCTGGAGCAGGTGGTGGTGCTGGAGGGCCAGCCCCCCGCTGGGGAGGGGGTGTCGG
>JABRVY010000573.1:0-1023 GCA_039961755.1 Acidobacteriota bacterium
GATCTGGGGCGGGCCGGGCTCGGGCCGCACTGGCGTGTTGAGCGCCGCCCTGGCCGAGGAGGGGGTCAAGCTCGTGGCCACCGATGGCGTGCTGGTGCGCTTTGCCGCCGCCGGGCCGGTGGCCGACCTGCCCGAGCGCAAGCTTTACCTCAAGGCCAAGTGGGTCTCCCACCTGCCGGAGATCGGCAAGCTCCTCACCCGGGCCAAGCTCGAAAACATGGTCACGGCGCGGGACGGCTGCCACGTGGACCACCCTGGCGACGAGTGTCCCCTGGACCGCGGCGCCGCGGTGTGCGTGGAGGCCTCGGCCCACGGCCGGGCCATGATCGACCCCTACTGGCTGGGGGGGGCGCTGCGCCACACCCGCCGCACGGCCCCCGCCCTCTGCGTGCTGCTGGTCAAGGACCCGGTGCTGCCCACGGTGAAGGAGGTGCCGGCCCGGGAGGCGGCGCGCCTGCTGGCCTCCGGGCAGCTGCCCGGCGCCACTGGCTTCGGCGCCCCGTTCCTGAACCCCCACTTGGCGGGTCTCGACATGGCCAGGCAGGATCTCCTGGCCGCCCAGCACGAGCGCCTCTTCACCGCCACCCGGGTCGTGCTCCTCAACACCGCCATCGGCTCCCGGCAGGGCCAGGCGCGGGCCCTCCTCGACCGGCTGCACTAGCCCCCCGCGCCGCCGCCGGGCCGCCGTCACAGGCACGGCCACGGGCACGGACACGGACACGGTCACGGACACGGTCACGGACACGGACACGGTCACGGACACGGACACGGACACCGGGCCGGCCGGCGGAGGCCGCACCGGCCGTGAGAGCGGGCCGGAGGCCCGCGCACCCAGGGGCACGGCCACGGCCACGGTCACCGGCGCGGGTGGATCAGCCTCCAGGTCAGCGCCCGCACGCGGTCGAGAAGGTCGAGGGCGCGCTGCGCTGCGGCGCGGTCAACCGTCCCGGCGCCCAGCAGCAGCCGCAGGTGGCTGTCGGCCTCCAGGGCTGACGCGTAGGCGATGCGCCAGTGGTGGAGGCG
>JABRVY010000574.1:0-5263 GCA_039961755.1 Acidobacteriota bacterium
CTCGCCCCCCAACCACCCCCCGCGAGTCCAAACCCACGACCCGTGGGTTCTCACCCACCCTCTCCGCCCTTCTGCCAGGGTTCTCGCTTCTCTCGAATCGCAAAGGGATCAGTGGCAGCCCGGGGTCGCTGACAAACTGGCGGAGAGGGTGGGATTCGAACCCACGGACCCCGTGAAGGGTCAACGGTTTTCGAGACCGTCCCGATCGTCCACTCCGGCACCTCTCCGCACGCCGCGCGGTCTCGCGGGATGAGGAGTCTAGCTTTTGCCGCGCAACTTTGCAAAGAAGGCGTTCATCAGCGCCGTGGCATCATCGGCAGCGAGCCCGCCACGCCAGGCGGCGCGGTGGTTGAGGCGAGGATCCGCCAGGAGGTTGCCGACGCTGCCGGCAAAACCCGCCTTGGGATCCGGGGCGCCCCACACCACGCTCTCCAGCCGCGCCATCACGCAGGCCGCGGCGCACATGGCGCACGGCTCGATGGTCACGTAGAGCGTACACCCCTGCAGGCGCCACTCGCCGAGAGCACGCCCCGCCTGGCGGAGAGCCAGGATCTCCGCGTGGGCGGTGGGGTCGCGGTCGCGTTCCCGCCGGTTGCCCGCCCGCCCCAGGATGTCGCCGAACGGCGAGAGCACCACCGCTCCTACTGGCACGTCTCCAGCCAGCAAGGCTGCCTTTGCCTCCTCCAGCGCCCAGCGCATGGCATTCCGGTCGATCTCGGAAAAGGCCCAGTCGGGGGTCAACTCGGTCATGTCGAAAGGCAACCAAGGGTCTCCCGCGTGCTCCGCGAGGGGTGTTGGAAACCGGTGGGAGCCGCACGGTGGCACCCCGACCCGTGGAAACAAGTGGCGCGCCGAAGAGGACTCGAACCTCTAACCTTCTGATCCGTAGTCAGATGCTCTATCCAATTGAGCTATCGGCGCGCACCGCACGCGAGGGTAAGTATAGCCGCCGACGCGCCAAATGCAACCGCCGGGCAATGCTACCGTATAGACTCCACGATGAATCAGAGCACCCCGCACCTGGAACTGGCCCACGTCTCCAAACGCTACGGATCGCTGCAGGCGGTGGATGACCTCTGCCTGGTGGTGCCCCGGGGTGCAGTCTACGGGCTGCTCGGCCCCAACGGTGCGGGCAAGACGACCACCATTCGCATGATCATGCGCATCACGCTGCCCGATGCCGGCAGCATCACCTTGAACGGAGCTCCCCTCGATGATCGCCTGCGCGAACGCATCGGCTACCTTCCCGAAGAGCGGGGCCTTTATCGAAAGATGAAGGTGCTGGATCACCTGGCGTTTCTGGGGGAGGTGCGGGGCCTGACGAGCGGGCAGGCGCGGGCGCGCGCCAAGGCCTGGCTGGAGCGCCTGGGGCTGGAGGAAAAGGCCTCGCGAGCGGTAGAGGAACTCTCCAAGGGGATGCAGCAGAAGGTCCAGTTTGCCGGCGCCGTGATCCACTCCCCGGAGCTGGTGATCCTGGATGAGCCGTTCACCGGTCTCGACCCCATCGCCACGCGGCAGCTCAAGGACGAGATTGCAGCGATGGCGGCCAGCGGTGTGACGGTGGTCTTTTCCACCCACGTCCTGCCCCAGGCGGAGGAGCTGTGCGACGTTCTCTGCCTGGTCAACCGCGGCCGCGCCATCCTCCACGGGCCCCTGGCCGAGGTCCGCGCCCGGTTCGCGCAGCCCGCACTCAGGGTGGAAACCCCTGCCAGCGAGGCCGAGCTGCGGGTCATCGCCGGCGTTGCCAGCGTGCGAAGGCGCGAAAGGGACTACCTGGTGGAGATGACCCCTGGAGCAACGGCCCCACAGCTGATCCGCGCCCTCGCCGAGCGCCTGCCCCTCGTGGCGGTGGAGCAGCACGAGGCGACGCTGGAGGAGATCTTCCTGCGCGCCGTGGAGGACGACCATGTTTCGCCTCGATAAGGTCCGCACGGTGATGCGGCGCGAGTACCTGTCTCGCGTCCGCACCAAGGCGTTCTGGATTTCGACGATCCTGGTACCCGCTGCCATGATTGCCTTCGCCGTCCTGCCCTCCCTGATCATGAGCCGCCAGGGGGGCACCTTCACGGTGGCTCTCCTCACCCCCGATGAGGCCCTGGCGGCGGAGGTCGAAGCCGAGCTGGCGCGCCGCAGTGAAGGACCGGCCAGCGCCGGACTGCTGAACATCCGCGTGGAGTGGATCGCTCCAGCGCCCGACAGCGAGCGCCAGCGCGCCGAGTTACGCCGCCGGGTACTCGCCAAGGAACTCACCGGTGTCCTGGTGCTGCCAGCGGGCGTGCTGGAAGGCGAACCAGTGGAATACCTCTCCACCAACGTCACCGCCTTCCGCCTCATCGGGCGCCTGGACGGGGCCGTGGAACGGGCCGTGCTGCGGGCCCGCCTGCGGCTGTCGGCAGTGCCCGAGGAGCGACTCGACCAGCTGACGCGCACGGTCAAGCTGGAGCCGGTGCGCGTCACCCAGGAGGGCGGCGAGAGCCGCGAAGCCGTCGGCAGCTCCTTCATCTTGAGCTACGCGCTCACCTTCTTGATCTACATCACGGTCATGATTTACGGCTTTTACGTCATGCGCGGGGTGCTGGAGGAGAAATCCTCGCGCATCGTCGAGGTCATCGTTGCCAACCTTTCACCCACGGAATTGATGGCGGGCAAGATCTTCGGCGTCGGCGCCGTGGGGCTGACCCAGTACCTGATCTGGGCCGTGCTGGCCATGAATCTGGCTGCGCCCGGGCTGCTCAGCCTGGGCCTGGCGGAGGGGGCCAGCCGTTTTCTCTCTCCCACCCTGCTGATCTTCTTCGTCCTCTTCTTCGTCTTCGGCTACTTCCTCTTCGCCACCTTGTACGCCGCCGTGGGGGCGGCCTTCAACTCCGAGGAGGAGGCCCAGCAGATGCAGACGGTGCTCTCCATGTTCCTGGCCATCCCCTTCGTGCTCATGTTCGTGATCCTCAACGACCCCGACGCCCCGATCTCGGTGGTGCTGTCGCTGGTGCCGTTTTTCTCACCCATGCTGTTCTTCCTGCGCATGACCGTGGCCTTTCCCCCCACCTGGCAGATCGTCCTGTGCTTTGCCCTCATGAGTCTCTCGCTGCTCGCCATGGTGCGGGTGAGTGCCGCCATCTATCGGGTGGGCATCCTGATGTACGGCAAGAAGCCGACGTGGAAAGAGATTGCCCGCTGGGTGCGCAGCTCCTGAGGCCCATCTGCGCCGACCGGTTTACACGCCCGGAGGCACATGGTAGAGTTTCCTGCTGCGGCTGGCCCGTTCGTCTAGAGGTTAGGACGCCGGCCTCTCACGCCGGAAGCAGGGGTTCGATTCCCCTACGGGCCGCCAACTCGCTCACCTTCGGCCGCTGCGACGCAGACCATCAAAGGAACAACAGCCAAGGGAACGAGTCCCAGGAGCGGCGCCATCATGATCCTCTCCGCCGCGGACAGGGGCGCGAGATGGTACGCTTGGTCGCGGGAGGGGGCGCATGGCCTTCGATCTGATCAGGCTACTTACCGACGTGTTCCAGCCGGAGGCGGGTGAGGTGGTGGTGGTGGCGTGCGACGAACCGGCGGAGGCGGCGGCGGACACCCCCGCCTGGCAGGAGCGACGCATGATGGCGGAGGAGTGGCGGCGCGCCTTCGAGGCCCTGGGCAAGGGGCGCGGTTTTACCACCTACCCGCTGCTCACCTACCGCGCCACCGGTGCCAACAACGCCGAGCTGCCGTTCACCGGCCGACTGGGCGAGCAGGAAGTGGTCCTGGAAGACGTGGTGCTGTCTTCCACCCTGGCCGCCTTCCTGACCCAGTACTCGGCCACCGCCCCACTGGACGCCTACACCCGGCGCAAGGCCGATTTCCGCGCCGCCTCGCTGCCGGGAGTGGCCAAGCGCATGGAGCAGAGCGCCCTGGCGGCCGACTACCGAGAGGTAGCGCGGCGCTGCAAGATTCTGCTTGCCCTCCTTGAGGGGTCGAGCGCGGTGGAGGTGGAGTTCTCCTCGGGGCACAGCTGCGTCTTCGACACCCGTCACCGCAAGCCGGAGGCCGACGATGGCTTCCTTCCCCGCCACAAGCAGGGAGACCGCGTCATCAACCTGCCCTCGGGCGAAGTGTTCATCGTCCCCTACGAAGGTGAGCTGCACGGCGACCCTTCGCGCACCGTCGGCAGCATCCCGGTGGCGGCGGGGCGGGAGGTATGCCTGCTGCGAATCGAGGGGAATCGCATCGCCAAGGTGGAGGGAGCCGGAGAGGAGGCGGCCCGGTTGCGCCGGCTATTCGACGCCGATCCGGCCCGCGCCAACATTGCCGAGGTGGCCTTCGGCTGCAACGAGTGGGCACGAGTGACCGGTATCGTCCTGGAGGATGAAAAGGCCGGGTTTCACTGGGCCTACGGACGCTCGGAGCACCTCGGGGGCACGGTGGGACCGTCCAAGTTCGTCTCGCCAGAGACGGTACTCCATCAAGATATCGTGTACGCGAAGGGGAACCCCATCCAGGTGGCCCGCGCCGTGGTGGTCAAGGGGGGGAGGCGTACAACGGTGATGCGCAACGGCGCCTACGTGGTCTTCTAGACAGGGAGTTACGCCTCCGCTCGCCGACCCACCAGACGGACGCCGGCAACAATGATGGCCGCGCCCACCGCCAGCGAGACCCAGGGACTTAACCCGAAGGCGGTGGGGATGTCCCCCACCACCATGCCCACCGCTCCCACCGCCACGGCGTAGGGCAGCTGCGTTCGCACGTGGGCAATGTGGTCGCACCCCGAGGCCATGCTGGACATCACAGTGGTATCCGAGATGGGCGAGCAGTGGTCCCCCCACACGCTGCCGGCCAGGACCGAGGAGATCGCCCCCAGCATGAGCACGCGGTAGGTGGGGTCGACAAAGGACAGACCGGCCTGCGCCGACAAACCGTGGGCGATGGGGATGACCAGCGGCATCAGGATCGCCATGGTGCCCCAGGAAGTTCCGGTGGCGAACGACACCCCCGCGGATACCAGAAACACCAGGACCGGCAGCCAGTGAGGCGAGAGAATGGCGCGCGTCACCCCCACCACATAGTTGGCGGTGTGCAGCTCCGTGCAGACCGCCCCGATGGACCAGGCCAGGGTGAGCACCACCATGGCCAGGAGCATGGACTTCAGCCCCTCCACCAGCGCCCCCATGGTTTCCCGCACCGTAAGGATGCGTTGCAGCGTTGCCAGGGCCACCGCGGCCACCGTCCCGGCCAGGCTGGCCCACAGCAACGCCTTGAACGGGTCGGCGGCGGCGAAGGCGTCGCG
>JABRVY010000575.1:0-1882 GCA_039961755.1 Acidobacteriota bacterium
ACCCCAATCTCCTCGCCGGCCCTCCCCCGCCGGCGGGGAATCGGGCTGGAAACCCTCCCCCACTGACTCCCGAGAGCCGCCCGGCGGGCGGCGCACGCCCCCGACCGCGCTGATCGATCGGAAAAAGGAAAGAAGGCTATACCAGGTACCCACCGTCGGTTATACTGGAAGTATGGGGGTGCGAGCGCACCGACGGCGTCCCGGCGTGTGGGAGGTGGAACCCCAGGGGGGAATGCGGGTGCCGGCCCGCATTTACGCCTCCGACGCCCTGATGGAACAGATCCGCGGCGACGACTCGTTGGAGCAGGCCTGCAACGTGGCGCACCTGCCCGGCATCGTCACCGCCTCCCTGGCCATGCCCGACATGCACGAGGGGTACGGCTTCCCCATCGGCGGGGTGGCGGCCTTCACCCTGGACGAGGGCATCGTCTCCCCCGGCGGCGTGGGGTACGACATCAACTGTGGCGTACGCCTGATGCGCACCGACCTGCGCGCCGCCGAGCTGGGGGAGCGTCTCACCCGGCTGGTGCACCAGTTGCAGCGCGACATCCCCGCCGGGGTGGGCAGTGAGGGGGCCATCAAGAAGCTCAGCGACAAGGAGTTGAACGAGGTACTCCGGCGCGGCGCAGAGTGGCCGGTGGAGCAGGGCTGGGGCGAAGGCGAGGATCTCCTCACCACCGAAGCCGAGGGCTGCCTGCCGGGGGCCGATCCCGACGCCGTCTCCCCCCGCGCCAGGGAGCGCGGCGCCCCCCAGCTGGGGACCCTGGGCTCGGGCAACCACTTCGCCGAGGTGCAGGTGGTCGACGAGGTGTTCCTGCCCGAGGCGGCGGCCGCCTTCGGCCTCGAAGAGGGGCTGGTGACGGTCCTGCTGCACTCCGGCTCGCGGGGGCTCGGCTACCAGGTGTGCGATGACGCCCTCGCCACCATGGCCAAGGCGGCCGACCGCTACGGCCTTACGTTGCCCGACCGCCAGCTGGTCTCGGTGCCGGTGAGCTCCCGGGAGGGCGCCCGCTACCTGGCGGCGATGCGCGCCGCCGCCAACTTCGCCTGGGCCAACCGGCAGGTGATGATGGCGCTGATCGAGCAGGCCTTCATCCGGGTGCTGGGGGGCAGCCGGCGCACCCTGGGGTTCCGGCTGGTGTACGACGTGGCCCACAACATCGCCAAGCTGGAGGAGCACCTGGTGGAGGGGCGCCCGACGCGGGTGCTGGTGCACCGCAAGGGAGCCACCCGCGCCTTCCCCGCCGGCCACCCCGAGGTGCCCGCGGCGTACCGGCAGGTGGGGCAGCCAGTGCTGATCCCCGGCGACATGGGGCGGGCCTCCTTCGTGTGCGTGGGCACCCCGCGGGCCATGGAGGAAACCTTCGGCACCGCCGCCCACGGCGCCGGCCGCACCCTGTCCCGCACCGCGGCCCGCAAGGTGGGCGGCCACCGCAACATCGTCAAGGAGCTCCAGGCCCGGGGCATCGTCGTGGCGGCACGCTCCCGCAAGACGCTGGCCGAGGAGATGCCCGAGGCGTACAAGGACGCCTCCCAGGTGGTGGCGGCCCTGGAGGAGGCGGGCATCGCCCGGGTGGTGGCGCGGCTGCGCCCCCTGGGCGTGGTCAAGGGGTAGGCCTCACCACAGGCGCACGCTTCGACCCACCTGCAGGAACCACAGTTCGAAGTGCGGTCGGCCGGGGAGGGCGAGGGCCTGCTGCACCGCCCGGCAGTAGAGCTCCCCCTGGCGGGCGTAGCCCTTCACCGCCCTGGCGAGCTCCTCCTCGCTCTCCACCCCGTCGGTCTTGAAGTCCGCCACCACCAGCTGGCCCGTGCCCGCCTCCCAGTAAAGGAAGTCGATGGACCCCGAGAGGTACCCCAGCGGGCCCTCCCCCTCCTCCTC
>JABRVY010000576.1:0-1964 GCA_039961755.1 Acidobacteriota bacterium
GCACCTACCGGCTGCTCCACGACCACCTGGGCTCGCCGCGCCTGGTGGTCGACATCGCCACCGGCGAGATCGCCCAGGAGCTCGCCTACGACGCCTGGGGGAACGTGGTGTTCGACTCCAACCCCGGCTTTCAGCCCTTCAGCTTTGCCGGCGGCGAATCGGCTGGGTGGGCGAAGGTGGGACCTGCCTCCGCTTTCCGGCTCCGGCACCCCTGGCCTGCTCACGTACAATGATACCGGTGCGGCCGGCAGGCCGCGCGGGCAGGAGGGGGCGGTGATGAAGGAGACCATCAAGGACGTCAAGCAGCGGATGGACAAGGCGGTAGGGGTGTTTCGCGAGGAGTTGAAGACGCTGCGCACGGGGCGGGCCTCGTTGAGTATCCTGGACCCGGTGCGGCTGGACTACTACGGCACGCCCACGCCGCTCAACCAGGTGGCCGGGATGTCGGTGCCGGATCCCAACATGATCGTCATCGCCCCCTGGGACTCTTCGCTCATCGGCGCCATCGAGCACGCCATCCAGAAGGCGAACCTGGGGCTCAACCCCATGAACGACGGCAAGGTGATCAAGCTGCCGGTGCCGCCCCCGACCCAGGAGCGCCGCAAGGAGCTGGTCAAGCTGGGCCACGAGTACGCCGAGAAGGCGCGCACGGCGGTGCGCAACGTGCGGCGAGAGGGGAACGAGGCGTTGAAGGCGCTGGAGAAGGAGAAGAAGATCTCGGAGGACGACCTCCGGCGCGGCCTCGACGAGATTCAGAAGGCCACCGATGCGCACGTGGAGGAGATCAGCAAGATCATGGCGGCCAAGGAGAAGGAGATTCTCGAGGTGTAGCCGGGCGATGCCCCTCGCCGGTGGCGGGGGCAAGGGCCGGCGCGGAGCGGCAGCCTATGGACAAGCTCGGCATCGTGGTGGTGGCCGCCGGGTCGTCGCAGCGCTTCGGCCGGGACAAGCTGGGACAGCTGCTGGGTGGGCGCAGCGTGCTGGAGCGGGCGGTGGCGGCGGTGCGCGAGCCGCTTCCGGGCTTCCCCTGTGTGGTGGTGGTGGCGCCGCAGCGGGTCGAGAGCGCCAGGGGACAGTGGGATAGAGCCGGGGTGGCGGTGGTCGCCGGGGGACAGGCGCGCCAGGACTCGGTGCGCGCCGGCATCGAGGCCCTGTCCCTGGAAGATGACGATGTGGCGGTGGTCCACGACGGGGCGCGGCCGTTCGTCCCCGCCGCGGATGTGTGGGCGGTGGTGGAGGCGGGGCGCCGGCACGGCGCGGCGGTGCTGGGGGCCCCCGTGGCGGACACCCTGAAGGAGGTGACCGACACGGGGTGGGTGGTGACGACGCGGGCGCGGGAGAGGGTGGTGCGGTCGCTCACCCCCCAGGTCTTCCGGGTGGATTTGCTGCGGCGGGCGTGGGCAGAGGCCGGCGGTGGGCACTGGACGGACGAGGCGGCGCTGCTGGAGGGCCAGGGGGTGCCTGTCGCGGTGGTGCCGGCCGATCCTCGCAACCTCAAGGTCACGACTCCCCACGACCTGGAGCTGCTGCGCGGCCTCTTCCCGCGGGCGGTGCGGGTGGGGCAGGGGATCGACGTGCACCCCTTCGCCCCCGGCCGGGAGCTGTGGCTTTGCGGTGTTCGTCTGGCGGGCGAGGTGGGCCTCACCGGCCACTCGGATGCCGACGTTGTGCTGCACGCGGTGACCGACGCCATTCTCGGGGCCTGTGGGGAAGGCGATATTGGCGTGCACTTCCCGCCCAGCGACGAACGCTGGCGGGGAGCCGCCTCCACGATCTTCGTCCGGCACGCCCTGGAGCTCGCCGCCGGCCGCGGGCTCCAGGTGGCCCACTGCGACGTGACCGTGCTGGCCGAGCGGCCGCGGCTGGCTCCCTGGCGGAAGGAGCTGCTGCGTTCTCTGGCCGCCGTGCTGGGGGTGCCCGAGGGGTCAGTCAGCCTGAAGGCCACCACCTGCGAGGGGCTGGGG
>JABRVY010000577.1:0-11037 GCA_039961755.1 Acidobacteriota bacterium
CGTCTGGCGGTGGCCGCCTGCACGGCGCCGGCGGCCACCGCCAGACGCGCCGGCCGCGGCCTCCTGAGCCACGCGTCCAGGCCCAGCGCACCCAGGACGATGAGAGAAAACGGCAGCAGGAACGCCGCCCGCACCCAGGTCATTGCCGCCAGGCCGGGCACGGCGGCCAGGAGGGGTGTGACGATGGGCGGCTGGAACTCCAGGATGCCGGCCATCGCCGCCACCGCGGCGAGGCCGAGAGCGACGCGCCGGTGCCGTCGCCGCACCCCTCCCGCCAGGAGAAGGACCGGCGAAAGGGCTCCCGCCGAGGTAGCAAACGGCGCGGCGGGAAACGCGAAGCGCCAGCTACCGTCAGCGGGGTGTCCGTCTCTCCACGGCACCAGCGCCTGGGCGAGCAGGCGTACCTGCACCTCGGAGGTCAGCCAGGGGAAGGGGTAGAGAGGGGTCTCTCGCGAACCGGCCAGCTTCGAGGAGTCGGCAACCGCCGCCAGGGTGGGCAATGTCCCCACCCCGGCCACTGCCAGTGTCAGGGCCAGCGGCGCGACCAGCCGCCCCACCCGGCGGCGACGGCCCCAGGCCAGGATCAGGCCCAGGGCGAGGGCGGCCCCCAGCAGAAAGACGGCGCTTTCCGGATGCACCGACCAGCCGCACAACACCCCCAGCACCAGCGCCAGTAATCCCCCCGCCTGTCGGCGGCCGCGCAGCGCTCCCAGGAGCGCCCACGCCACCCACCCGCTGGCGGCCACCACCCAGGCCAGGGGAACCACCAACCAGGAGAGGATATAGAGGTTGAACGCCCATCCGGCGCCCGCCGCCACCACCGCCGCTGACCGAGCTCCCAGGCGGCCCATGAACATCGCCACCCCCAGGCCGCCCAGGACCAGCTTCCAGATCATCATGACGACCGTGCCGCGTTCCGCTCCCAGGACCCACACGGGCACATGGAGGGGAAAGGGCAGTCCGGTCTGGCCGTGGGCGTACAGGCCGGTACCGCCGCCGATGCGATCACTGATCCAGGGGGGGGCGCCGGCCCGCACCAGGCGCCGTACCTCCTCCCACCAGACGTGGAACTGCAGGGGCAGATCCGTCTGCTCCGGTGAACCCGCGGCCGTGGTTGGAGTTCCCCACGCCTGCGCGCCCGGCACGCCCGCCCCCGGGTTGTTGCCGGCGCCTACCACGCGGCCCAGCAGCGCCACGATCCCCAGATCCACCAGCAGCAGGGTCACGAGCAGCGCCCGCCGGCGTCTCACCGCCAGGTGCAGGGCGGCAACGGGAAGGAGCGCCCAGGCCAGGGTTGCGAGGTCCATGCTCACACCAGATCCGCGTCACCCATGGTGAGGTAGAGGCGGCGCAAGGCGTCGGTGTTCACCGCCGGCGTGAATGAACGGGCCATCAGGACCATGGCTGCCGTCGGTGACCCTCGCTGCCAGCCCAGGCGCCGCAGCACCGCTGCCGCCGCCTCGTCCCCCTCCAGCCACAGCTCCAGAGTATCCACCTTGGAGCGACGGGCAAGATCCACCAGGGCGCGGTCGAGGGCAGCTAGCGCCCCGCGCCGGGCGCCGTCCCACACCAGTTCGGCCCAGGCCACTCGGTGTTCCTCCACCCGCGCCACCGCCCAGGCGTGCACACGGCCCTGGCGCAGCGCCGCCAAGTGCAGGTAGCGCACCCCGGGCCGGCCGGTGAAGCGGCGCTGGAGCCACGTCGCGTCCCGCACCGCCGCCACCGGATAGCGTTTCGCGGCGGCGGCCCACAGGGCGTCCGCGCGGGCATCGGGGTCGGCCTCCACCACCTGGTGGCCCGTACAAAGGGCGGCGCGGCGGCTGGAGGAACGCCGCCACAGCCCGGGCTCGCTCAAGGGTTCGAAGCCCAGGCGATCGGCGAAGATGCGCGCCGAGCGGGGGCCGGGGAGGACGTAGGAGACTGCCAGCCCCTGCGACCCGCCGCAGGCCGCGTAGAAGGCCTGAACGGTACGGGTGTACAGCCCCGTTCCCTGGACCTCCGGAACGGCAAAGGCGTCCACCCCCTGGCCCGCCAGCAGGGTGAGGCCGTCGATCTGCACGGTCACTGGCACGGCGGCGTAGTGCGCCAGGATGCGTCCCTCGTCGGTGGCCGCCACCCACACCCACCGGCCCGGTGGAGCGGCGGGGAATTTCCAGTACCAGTCGGCCAGTGTCCTCTCCAGACCGAAGGCGCGGTTGAAGGAGGCGTTGATCCCCTCCTCGTCCCCCGGCGCGAAGGGGCGGATGCGGACACCCTTCAGCCCGCCGTCCACTGGTGCTCCACCACCATGTAGCCGGGCTCCCAGCGGTCCGCGGCGGCGCGCAGTCCAGCGGGGCAGGTGTACTGGTCGATCACCTGTAAACCGTTTTCATCCAGAAGATAGGCGATGATATCAAGCTTTCCCCGACGAAACGGGGAGGCCGGCAGCCGGAGGACGATGTCCTGAAGCCGCCCTCCCACCAGCGCCGGCAGCCCGTCGGCGCGGGTGTAGCAGTCAGCCAGGCACAACCCACCCTCTTCCAGGAAGGCCACCACCACATGCACCGGCAGGTTCGGCTCGCGCCGCTGGAGGCGCACGAGAACCTCCAGCGGTTCCCCCGACTGCACCTCCCGCCCCGCCGGGCGCACCTCCACCGCAGCGATGCGCGCCAGTGCCTCGCTCTCCAGCGCCGGGGCGTCGCCGCGCCGCTCCCGGCGCAGGGCGCGCAGGTAGTCCTCATAGGCGACGATGACCTCCCGCGACGGCCCCGCCGCCGCCACCTGGCCCCGCCGTAGCCACACCGCCCGCTCGCAGAACTCGGCCACCTGGTACAGGGCGTGGGAGCAGTACAGCACGGTACGCCCCTCGCGCTTGAAGCGCACCATGCGCTCCACGCACTTGCGTTGAAAGGCGCCGTCGCCCACCGCCAGGACTTCGTCCACCACCAGGACGCTCGGCTCCACGTGGGTGGCCACGGCGAAGGCGAGGCGTGCCGCCATCCCCGAGGAGTAGGTGCGCAGGGGGCGGTCTACCACTTCACCCAGCTCGGCGAAGGCCAGGATGTCATCCAGCCGGTGGCGCATGTCGGCCTCGTCGACACCCACCAGGGCACCGTAGAGGAGGGCATTCTCGCGGCCCGAGAACTCGCCGTGGAACCCCAGGCCGAGCTCCAGCAGCGCTGCCACGGGAGGGCGAGCGTACACACTGCCGGCGTCCGGCTGTCCGATGCCGGCCACCAGGCGCAACAACGTCGTCTTCCCAGAACCGTTTTCGCCCACCAGCCCCACCGCCTCACCGGGGGCGGCCTCCAGGTCCACCCCTCCCAGCGCGGTGGCGCGGGGCAGGCGACGCGAGAACCCCAGCAGGGCGAGGGCGCGGTCGCGCCGGCGCGGGAAGACGGGAAAGCTCTTGACCGCGCCGCGCACCTCCACCGCCAGCTCACCGGCTGCCACGGCGCAAGGCTAGCACAGGAGGCAGAAGGACACCGCGGCGGCCCGCGTGAGGGCGGACCGCCGCGCTGGCGTCGGCGCCCGAGTGGAGTTCAGTCCACGTCGGGCTGGGCGAGCAAGAAGAACGAGTCGTTGGTGCGGTTGTCGTTCACCGAGCAACCCACCAGCGCCAGCACCCCGGCGTCCACCTCCACCTTGAGGGTGATCGCCCCCAGGTCCGCCCCATCCTCCAGCCCGAACAGGGCCGTGATGGGGTTGTAGCGGTTGTACTGGCGAGCTCCGAAGCCGGTCAGGCGCTTGCTGTAGGTCTGCCCGTACTCGCTGAACAGGGTCAGCGTGATCCCCTTGCTGCCCCAGCTGCTGGGGGAGGGGTTGATCACCGTCAGGTTGGTGCGGAAGCCGGTTTGCAGGCCGTCGTGCTCGGCCCCCTCCACCCACAGGGTGGTAGGCACCGACTCGGGCTGCCAGAGGTAGTACACCGGCACCGCCTGCCCGTACGTGCCGCCCCCCGCCGGCTCGGTGAAGGTGCGAGCGCCGATGAGCGGCAGGCGCTCCCCCTCCTGGGCGGTGAACCACATGGTAACCACGGTGTTGGTGAGCACCGGGGTGAGGTGCATGATGATGTCGTCGAGGGTCGCCGCCTCGCCGCCGCCAATGGTGAGGTTACCGGTAAATACCTTGTTGTCCCGGGTGCGGGCCATGATCGAGGTGGTCATGGGTGCCGTCCCCGGGTTGAACAGGCGCACCCGCGACTGCCACAGGGCAAAGGGCGACTGCAGGTTGACCGCCACGTCCGGCACCACCAGCGCCAGCGGCGCACACGGCCTGCCGCCCACCACCACCGGCTTGACGGTGGCCGTGGAGGTCGTGCTGCCCCGGCGGGTGGTGAGTTTGACCTCGTAGGTGCGGCCGCAGGCATAGGTGTGCTGCACCTGACTGGAGGTGCCTTTCAAGGTGTTGCCATCGCCGAAGTCCCAGTCGAACTCGGTGGGGTCCCCTACTGCCGGGCCGGTCTCGGCCCGGAAGGTGGACGGCGAGCCGGCGACGAGAGAACCCACCGTGCCGAATACCGCCAGCACCGGCCGGGTGTCCCTGTAGACCCGCACCGGCTTCAAGAGCTCCGCCGGAGAGCCGGCGCAGTTGGAAACCTTCAGGCGAACGTTCATGTCCTGATAACTGGTACCGCTCACCGAAGTCCAGGTGTGCTTCACCTGGGAGAGGTTGGTTCCCTCCACCACCTTGGGAGGCGTCTGATGGAAGTCGTACCAGCGGTAGTACTCGGGCGGGCCCCCCAGGCCGGTGTAGGAGAGGGTCACCTCCTGGCCGGCGTAGGGTTGCTGCTGGGTGGGGAAATAGGGATCTGGCCCCTTGGGCGACCAGTCAAAGTCTGGCTGTGGAGCACTCACGGCGCACAGGCTGAAGGTGAAGGTGCGCGTCGCCGAGTCCGTCGACTGACCGCACGAGTCCTTGGCCCTGACGAACCAGGTGTGATTGCCCTCGCTCAGGCCGCTCACCGAGCTCTGCAGGGTGGTGAGGTTTGAGGCGCGGATGGCGCCGTCGACGAACACGTCGTAGGTGAAGGGGGCCTGCCCCTGGGAGGGGGCGGCCCACTGCAAGGTCACCGCCGTGCCGCTGACGGTGGCGGCGTTGGCCGGGGAGGTGAGGGTCGGAGCGCCCAGGGCGCCGCATGGGGAACTCACGGTGAACGGAATCGCTGCCGACGATGGTGCGCCACAGGCGTTGCTGGCCGTGACCTGCCAGGTGTAGTTCCCGGGCGTGGTCAGCGAGGCGGAGCAGCTGGTAGAGCTGGAGGAGCAACCGCCCACCCCGATGGGCCCCGCCTTCAGTTGCACTGCGTAGTTGATGGGCGCGGTGCCGCTGGAAGCGGTCCAGGTGAAGGTGATGGCCCCGGCGTTCACGCTCGCGCCGGAGGCGGGACTCACCGGCACCGGCGCCGACGGAGCCGTGCAGGCCGAGCCGATGGTGAAGGTGCGACTCGCCGAGGTGGCGCTGCCGCAGGAGTTGGATGCCCTCACCGTCCAGCTGTAGGTGGCCGCGGCGGTCAGGTTCACCGAGCACGAGGTGCCGGTGGTCGAACAGCCTCCCGCGCCAATGCCGCCGGCGGTCACCTGGACGTCGTAGGTGATGGGAGTTGTGCCGCTGGAAGCGCTCCAGGAAAACGTCACCGCACCGGCGCTGACGGTGGCGCCGTTGGCGGGGCTCGAAAGCGCCGGGGCCGAGGGCTGGGTGCAGGTGGAGCCGATGGTGTACTCCCAGAAGCTGGACGGGTCGTTGACTCCGCACGAGTTGGACACCCGCACCTTCCAGCGGAAGCTGCCGCTGGGGAACGACGTACTGGTAGTGCAGGCGGTGGTTGACAGGTTCTCGCAGCCACCCAACGGCCCGAGGGGGCCGTAGACGGTGTAGGTGAACGGCCCGGTTCCCGAGGCGGGTGAGGACCAGGTGAGCGTCTGGTTGCCGGCGGGCACGTTGGTGGCGCCGTTGGCGGGGTTGGGGTTGGAGGCCGCCCCGGGCGGGGTGCACGACGAGACGTTGAAGGGGAACTCGTCGGTAAACGAGTCGCCGCCCGAGGAAACCACCTGCAGCCGGGCGGTATAGGCCCCCGTGGTGGCCAGGCCGGGATGGTTCCGGGTGGCCGGCGGGCTACAGGCGCCGCTCTCGTTCCAGATCTCCGCCTGGGAGCTGTTCAGGATTTTCCAGGTGCAGGTGGCGGTCTGACCGCTCGCCAGCGCTCCCTCCCAGCGCAGCTCCAGGCCGGTGCTCGCCAGCACCGTCCCGCCCCGCGACACCTCGGCCCCCTGGAACATCTTCAGCACGCCGGTGACCTGGCCCGAGTGCAATACCAGCGGTGAGGTCGTGCTCTGATGCCCGAAGGGGTAGATCACCAGCGCCGTCACCCGGTAGTCGCCCAGGGAGGACAGGGGCAGCGAGGCCGTCTGGCCGTTGGGGGGAGGGTTGAGCGGCTCCCAGTTCGCCCCCCCCGGCTCCCGGAACTCGTACGTCCAGCTGGAGCTCGGGAAGTCTGGGGAGCCCTCGCTGTCGGCCAGGGACATCGTCAACGTCTGCCCCTGCAGCCAGGAGCACGACGTGCAGGGGGTGCCGTTGACCGCCGTGACCTTGGCCACGCCCTTGGGATCCTCGCACAGGTAGAGCTTCTTCGACGCTTGGTAGGGCAGGCCACCGCTGTCCCGTACGGTGATCTTCACCTCGTACTCTCCCGTCTCCGTGGTCGGCGACGTCCAGCTCCAGGAGGCGGCGGGGTTGGTGTAGGTGGCCACTGCCAGCCCGCTGCGCAGCACCTCGGTTTTTTCGAAGGTGTAGGACCCCGAGGAGGTATTGGTCAGGGTGAAGGTGTCCCCGGGGAAGCCGCGCGCCTCGATGCCGGTGCCGCCCGTGCAGGTGGGGGTGCCGCGGGTGGTGAAGCGGGTGATGGTGATGCCCGGGTTGGGGGTGGTGGAGAGACAGCTGGTCTCGATGGTGTCCCAGTAGGCGCGAATCTTGGCGCCACGCAGCGCCCGGTACTTGCTCCCCACCAGGGTGAGTGCCACGTCCGTGGTGAGCTCGTAGGGGTACGGAGGATCGGCGCTGTTCCACAGGGGGCCGTCGCCAATGGCGGAAAACGTGTCATTGCCCACCCCAAAGTAGCGGGCCCGCGCCTTGCCGGGGTCCTTGGCCAGGCTCACCGCCAGCAGCTCGCCGTCGCTGGCGATGGCCTCGGTGAAGCCGGTGTCGGCCAGCTCCACGCTGCCGATGGCCTGCGGACTGACCGGGTTGGCGATGTCGAAGGCGTACACCCGACGGTTGCCCGCCGGCCGCACCGGGATGGTGTACATACGCTTGCGGCCGCCGGTTTCAACGATCGCCGTACGCTCGGTGGAAAGCCCACCGCCAATGATGTCGAAGGCCACGCCCGGCACGGTGGCGCCGTCGATGGTGGCGACCAATGACGGCGCCGACGGCGTGGAAATGTTGTAAATGAACAGGGCTCCCTGGGAATAGCCGAAGCCGGATCCGAACACGTACAGGTACCAGGACGAGCCATCCTGCACCGTGTCGAAGTACTGGGCGGCGGTGGGCACGTTGGAGATCACCGCGACGCGAGTGAGCGGCGGCGTGCCGGTGCCATCTCCCAGATCGACGATGGTCATGTCGGCGGTCTGCTGTCCGGCGGGGCCCAGATACCTTCCCACGGCGTAATACCGCCCGCCCACCTGGAAGAGCTGCGCCCGCCACATCCAGGTGTCCGGCGAGCCAGAACCCGAAGGGAAGGTGAACTGGGCGATGTTGGTCAGCGCCGTCACCTTGCCGGTGGCGTCCCAGGTGATGCGAAACAGCACCCACCCCTCCGAAGTGTAGGAGGCGATCCCGTACGGGTACCCCGAGCGCACCGCGATGTGCTGCAAGGGGTATTCGTTATGCAGGTACACCGTACCACCCGTCCACAGCCCGGCATCGATCAGCAGCGTGGGTTTGACCGGGTTGGTGGGGTCGTAGACGTGCACCCGTTTTCCCACCCCTGCAAAGACATTGGCCCGCCCGTTGAAGGACGCGCTGACCTGCGGGAACATGCGTGGGAAACCGGTGCCGTCGCGGTTGTCACCGCCCGGGACGAACTCGTCGAAGTACACACCCGCCGGGGTCACGCACTGTGCCACCAGGTTGGACGCCAGTAACAGCGTCGCGAGGCCCACTCCACAGCCACACACCGAGGCGCTCGATCGCCGCATGAACTACCTCCATCTGCCAATGTACGTCTCTCCGGCACACGCGGTCAAGTTTTTGGGCGTACGTGGGTAGTGACCGATCTCACGAGCGGCCCGGGACCGCCACCAGCGCATGTGACCCATCTCACCGACGGCAGGAGAAAGCACCGCGTGGAAGACGTCCTGGCAGGCCGCACTCCCGACCGCCTGGGTCCTCTGGCCAGCACACGCTGCTCTTGCGGCATGCCATGACGCCGACACCCTGTGGCAGCCTGCCGCTCCCCCGGCTGAGCCTGCTCGCCACCTGCCGCTCTTGCCTGGTCAGGCCAACACGCACCTCGAAGTGGATAAGAGCTCCTGCCCCCGGGTGTAGCCCGTGCGGCGCGTTGCCGTCGCTGCCATTGCCCACAAAGAACCGGGCGGGCCTGCAAGGCCCGCCCGGCGCAAAAGCTACAGCAGTGGAAATACTTACGGCACGAGGTACTCGTAGTTGATGCCGAGGTAGGGGAGCCGCTGGGTTTCGAAGCAGTGCGCATTCGCCATCGTCGCAGCCTCGACCGCGGCCGAGTAGGTGCCGTAGTTGAACTTGTAGGCGCCCCACGCCATGTACTTGCGGCCCAGCAGCGTGGTGTTGGGGGTCGGATCGACGTACCCGGAAGCCGGGTAGGACGGCGGGAAGATCACCAGCATCCAGCCGAACTTGTCGGGCAGGTCGAAGTTGGCCGACGTCACCGGCACCATCTGGGTCTCGAACGGGAACACGTTGGGGTCGATCTCGGCCGAGCCGCAGGGCGAGATCGGGCACTGCACGCCACGGGTCACCACATGCTCGTCCTCGTCCCAGGAGTAGTACATGTAGGCACCGCAGTCGTTGACGTTACCCGCGGAGTTGGAAAGATCCGCGGAGAACTCCCAGAAGTTCTTCCACAGCAGGATGTTGGAGGTCATCGGGATGCCCCAGCGGGAACCCGCGGGGTCGTTCTGGTAGCGGAACGCCAGCGCCGTCGCCAGCGGCTCGAGGTACAGGTACGGCAGGTCAGAGGATGCCGCCTTCTCCTCGTAGAAGTTCATCCAGCTCGCCGCCCGGGAGAAGAGGGCAGGCGACGTCTCGATGTGCACCGCCGGCAGCGCCTCGGAGTAGTTCATGTTGGCGTTCATGTAGATGATGTCGCCGATGAGCACGTTCTCGTTGAGGTAGGTGTTCTGGAAGTACCCGGCGGTGGTCGGGAAGTCCAGGTTGCAGTTGTTGACCACGTCGATGGTCACGTAGAAGAACAGCTCGTTGGCGCCCAGGGTGGTCAGCCAGGTGGCGTTCTTGTCACCGCGGACGGTCTGGGTGCCGCAGCCCAGGTGGGTGCGGGCCTTCATCGGGGCCAACAGTTGCGGCACGAACAGGCCCAGGTAGCCGCTCATGTCGCCATAGGGCATGCTGCAGCCGGCGCCCGGGGTGTCGCTGGTCTTGTCGGGCAGGGGCAGCTTGCCGGGAATCGGGGCGGTCTGATAGGCCGAGCGGCCATCGGGGCCCCACTCGAACGGCTCACGCTGGCCGGTGTTGGGGTAGGCGGTCGACGAACGGCTGGTGTCGAACAGGCCCCACTGGCCGGTGAGCATGTCACGGAAGTTGATCGTCCACATGTCATAACCCGAAAGCACCTCGTCCCAGTCGAGGACGGCTCTCGACACGGCGTTCCACACCGTGATGTGGATGATCTGGGCATCCTTGGAAACGTTGGTGATGGTCAACAGGGTGGTGTACCCCTGCGGGTTGGGGGTGGAGCCGGTCATGCTCACCACCGCGTAGGGGACGAGGATCGTCGAAGCAGGCACGATGTCCCGGGCGCAGTAGTTCGCATAGGCCATGCCCCCCGCGAGGGTGACTGCCAGAGCGAACACGATGAACTTCTTCATCTTCTAATTCTCCTTCCTCCTGGAAACTCCATGTGGGATGCTGCGTTTGAGAACCTTGAACCGACTCTCAAAGCCTCTGACGATCGCACCACCTCCCCTTTCAGATTTTTCACTTCCCACCAGCCCTTGCCGGGCTCGTATGCTGTCACGCCATATAACCTAGCCCCGCTGTCACCGCTTGTCAAGCCCCCTCAAGAGGGGATTCGACGCGTGCCGGAGAGCCTACCCCGGGTAGGGATGGCTGTCAAGTCCGCGAGTTGCCTCATCAAACTCGCCCCTACGGGCGTCATTGCCCGGTTGTAAATTTGCCCAAGAGGGGGACCTGGGGGAGACCACTTCTTGTGCGGAGTGGCGTCCCGCTGGCCACTTGGACCTGCGAGCGCCTCCGCGCGTCCATCACTCGGGAGCCTGGATCCCAGCACTGACGCCGAGAAAGACGTGCCGGCTCGCCGCGTACCGCCTGGCCGCCCCCTGTCCGTGTCCGTGACCGTGGCGGTGTCCGGGACCGTGCCCGTGCCCCTGTCCGTGTCCGTGACCGTGTCCGTGCCCGTGCCCGTGGCCGTGGCCGTGCCGATGTCTCCCGGGCGGTGTGGCCTCGTGGTGTTCTTCTCTGCGGGTAGCGCCCGGGGTGCAGTACCTGGTAAAGCCTTTTTCGCAATTCCTGCGGAATCCGGCTCGAGGCTGGGCCGACCAGCCGGGCCGTGACGGTGCCCGTGTCCATGGCCGTGACCGTGGCCGTGGCTGTGTCGGTGTCCGTGCCGGTGTCCGTGCCGGTCTCCGTGCCGGTGTCCGTGCCGGTGCCCGTGACCGTGTCCGTGACCGTGTCCGTGCCCGTGACCCTGTCCGTGTCCGTGGCCTCGTCGGTGTCGGTGTCGCTGTCTCCCGGGCGGCGTGGCCTCGTGGTGTTCTTCCCTGCGGGTAGCGCCCGGGGCGGGCGCTGTCAAGGGCGAGCCGCCCTGCGGGCGGTCGCCTGCGG
>JABRVY010000578.1:0-2098 GCA_039961755.1 Acidobacteriota bacterium
GCGGTCGAGGGCGGCCAGGCGGCGGCAGGTGGCGTCATCCATGGGGTACCCTTGCCCCGTGGGGGAGAGAGCCTACCACTTCGACCCGGCCGCCCACGAGGCCGAGCTGGTGCCGCTGCTGGGGGCGCTCCAGGCGCTGGAGGGGGCCCACCCCCAGGATGGGGCCCGCCTGCGCCGGCGGCACCCCCGCGCCGGGGGAGGGTTCTTCACCGCCAGCCAGCTGCTGGCCGCCTACCGGGCGCTGGCCCCCCGCCACGGCTGGGGCCGGCCGCCGGAGGAGATGGCCCGACTGCTGCGCGCCCGTCCGGTGCGCAGCGGCAGCGGGGTGGCGGTGGTGGCGGTGCTCACCCGGCCCCACCCCTGCCCCGGCCAGTGCTGCTTCTGCCCACGTCTCGACGCCATGCCCACCAGTTACCTTCCCGAGGAGCCGGGGGCGCAGCGGGCGGTGCAGCAGGGGTTCGACCCTGCCCGGCAGGTGGCCATCCGCCTGGCCGCCCTGGCCGCCAACGGCCACCCGGTGGACAAGGTGGAGCTGTCCATCCTGGGGGGCAGTTGGGACGCCTACCCGTCGGGGTACCGGCGCTGGTTCGTGGAGCGCTGCCTGGCGACCCTCAACCGCTGGAACCCCGGCTCGCCCCCGCCTGACCGCGACCCCGAGGCCGACGGGGAAGCCGGCTGGGAGGAGGTGGATGCGGCGCGCCGCGCCAACGCCACGGCCCCCTGTCGCTGTGTGGGGCTGACCGTGGAGACCCGCCCCGACCTGGTGACCGCCGAGGGCCTGGAGCCCCTGCGCCGGCTGGGGGTGACGCGGGTGCAGCTGGGGTACCAGAGCCTGGACGACACCATCCTGGCCCGTAGCGGGCGGGGCCATACCGTGGCGGCCAGCCGCCGCGCCACCGAGCTGCTGCGCCGCGCCGGCTTCAAGGTCCTCGCCCACTGGATGCCCAACCTGCCCGGCGCCACGCCGGAGAGCGACCGGGCCGACTTCGCGCGGCTGTTTGCCGACCTCGGCCTGCGCCCCGACGACCTCAAGATCTACCCCTGCGTGCTGCTCCCCGGCACCCCCCTGGAGGAGGAGTGGCGGCGGGGGCAGTGGCGGCCCTACACCCCGGGGGAGCTCTTGGACCTGCTGGCCGACTGCCTGGCGGCGGTGCCGCCCTACTGCCGGGTGGCCCGGGTGGTGCGGGACGTGCCTGCGCCGGCGGTGCTGGCCGGCAACCGGCGCTCCAACCTGCGGCAGGAAGTGGAGCACCTGCTCGCCCGGCAGGGCCGGCCACCCCGCGACATCCGCGCCCGCGAGCTGCGCCAGCGTCCCGTGGAGCCGGGCGAGGTGGCGGTCATCTCCCTCCGCTACCCCACCTCGGCGGGAGGGGAGGAGTTCGTGCAGGCGCTCACCCCCGAGGGTCACCTGGTGGGGTTTGCCCGTCTCACCTTGCCCCGCCGGCCCGCCCCCCTGGCCGAGCTGGAGGGGGCGGCGCTGCTGCGGGAGGTGCACGTGTACGGGGTGGCGGCCACCCTGAGGCGGCGGGACGGCACCGCCCAGCACCGCGGCGTCGGCCGCCGCCTGGTAGAGCGGGCGGCGGAGCTGGCCCGCCAGGGGGGCTTTGAGCGCCTGGCGGTGATTTCGGCCCCGGGTACGACCGAGTATTATCGCAAGCTGGGCTTTGCAGACGGCGCGCTGTACCAGCACCTCGAGCTTGCCCCCGCGCGCGGCCGTTGCCCGGGAGGTCACCGTGATCCGCAAGGTTAACCTCGCCGAAAAGTTCGCTCACATCGAGGAGCCCTGGCGCCCGCGCATCATCGCCGCCCTGAATGGGCAGGAGGTCAAGCTGGTCCGGCTCTCCGGCCAGTTCGTCTGGCACAAGCACCCGGAGGAGGACGAACTGTTCTTGTGTCTGGCCGGCCGCTTCCGGGTGGAGCTGCGGGACGGGGTGGTGGAGGTGGAGGCGGGGGAGCTGGTGGTGGTGCCCCGCGGCACCGAGCACCGCACCGCCGCTGACGAGGAGGCGCAGGTGCTGGTCTTCGAGCCCGCCGGCACCCGCAACACCGGCAACGTCATGCACCCCGCCTTCACCGCTCCCCCCGAGTGGCTCTGAAC
>JABRVY010000579.1:0-6834 GCA_039961755.1 Acidobacteriota bacterium
TCTCAAGCGTACGGCGCAGCGCCCGAGTCCCCGAGTACGCCCGCCAGCGCGGCGAAATCCGGCCTCGCAGTAGAAGCCAACCGCGGTTTTCGGGCTCAGACGCTGGACGCCGTTCACTCCTCCCCGAAGGGGGTTTGCTCGCGCACTTCGGCCACTCGGTTGTCCTCGCCGATGAGCACCACCCGGGCTCGATGGTGGGGCAGGTCCTCGCGGTCGAGCTGGCAGTAGGCGGCGACGATCACCAGGTCACCGGGGCGAGCCAGGTGAGCAGCGGCACCGTTGATGCCGACCTCGCCACCGCCCCGCTCACCGGGGATGCAGTAGGTGGTGAAGCGGGTGCCGGTGGTGATGTTGTAGACGTCCACCTGCTCCAGGGGCAGGAGGTCGGCGGCGTCCAGGAGATCGCGGTCGAGGGTGATCGAGCCGACGTAGTCCACATCGCAGCGGGTGACCCGGGCGCGGTGGATCTTGGCGCGCAAGAAGGGACGTAGCATCACTGCACCTCTACGAGGATATTGTCGATCAGCCGCGCCGAGCCGACCACGACGGCGGCGGCGAGCAGCACACGCCGCGTGATGTTCGGCAGGGGTTGCAGGGTTTCAGGGTTGACCGCTGCGGCGTACTGCAGGGTGACGGCGGGCTCGCCGGCCACCACGGCGGCGATGGCGTCCTCCAGAGCAGCGCCGCGGCGCTCACCGGCCTGCACCTGAGCGGCCGCCGCGGCCAGGGCACGATGGAGCACAGCCGCAGCCCGGCGCTGGTCGGGGTCGAGGTAGGCGTTGCGGGAGGACATGGCGAGCCCGTCCGCCTCCCGCACCGTGGGGACGACCTCCAGGCGCACGGGGAAGCAGAGCTCGTCCACCAGGCGGCGGATCAGCAGCGCCTGCTGGTAGTCCTTGGCGCCGAACACCGCCACCTCGGGCTGCACGATGTTGAAGAGCTTGGCCACCACCAGCAAGACCCCCTGGAAGTGCCCCCCGCGGTGGGCGCCGCAGAGACCCCCGGTGAGGGGCGGGGCGTCGAGGGTGATGACGCCGGGTCGGGGGTAGATCTCCCTGACCTCGGGGGCGAACAGCACGGCCACGCCGCGCCCGGCCAGGAGCCGACCGTCCCGCTCCTCGTCGCGGGGGTAACGGGTAAAGTCTTCGCCGGCGGTGAACTGCGTCGGGTTGACGAAGATCGACACCCACACCTCGTCGGCCAGCTCCCGGCCACGGTCGACGAGGGCAAGGTGCCCCTCGTGCAGGGCACCCATGGTGGGCACGAACGCCACGGTGTGACCGCTTCGCCAGAGCTCCTGGCGGCGCGCCCGCAGGGCAGCAATGGTGCGAACGGTGAGCATGGTCATGGCTCCTCGGTCCGGCTGGCCAGCGCCTCGGCGAGGCCCTCGGGGGTGGGGTAGCACTCCGCCGGGGCAGGGTACGCCCCGCTGCGCACATCGCTGGCGAAGGCGGCCACGGCCCGGGTGATGCGCTGGCCGAGGGATTCGTAGCGGCGCACGAAGCGCGGCACGGGATCGTCGGACAGCCCGAGCAGGTCGGCGAACACCAGCACCTGCCCGTCGCAGTGGGGCCCGGCGCCGATGCCGATGGTGGGAATCCCCACCGCCGCGGTGGCCGCGCGGGCCACCTCCGCCGGCACTGCCTCCAGCACCAGCAGAAAGGCGCCGGCATGCTCGAGCTCCCGGGCGTGGCGCACCAGGGCCAGCGCCGCTTCCGCCTCCCGCGCCTGCACCCGATACCCGCCCAGGCGGTGCAGCGACTGGGGCGTGAGCCCCAGGTGGGCCACCACGGGGATGCCAGCCGCGGCAATGGCCGCCACCTCCTGGGGACGGTGCCCCTCGAGCTTCACCGCCTGGGCGCCCCCCTGGGCCACCAGGCGGCAGGCGCTGCGCACCGCCTCGCCCACCGAGATCTGGTACGACCCGAAGGGCATGTCGGCGATGACCAGCGCTCGCCCGGCGCCGGCAACCACGGCGCGGGTATGGTGGATCATGTCGGCGAGGGTCACCGACAGGGTGTCGGGGCGGCCGAGGGCCGCCATGGCCAGCGAATCCCCCACCAGGATGAGGTCGACCCCGGCGCGGTCGCACCAGCGCGCCGAGGGCTCGTCCACGGCGGTGACCATGACCAGGCGGCGGACGCCCTTGCTGGCCACCACCTCGGGCACCGTCCGGCGCCCGGGCCCAGCCGCGGCCGCGTGGTTGGTGGATGAAGGGGTGCCCGGCGGTGCGGGCGGCGTCGGGTTGGCGTGTTTCTCATCCATCGGTCCCTCCGGACCGACGGATCCGTGCGGAGAGAAGTCGGCGTGGCGGACCATCGCCGCTCCCCTGGCAAGGGTCAGCGTGCGGGCTTGCTCCTGCCCGTCTCGGTCCCTCGTCCGGATCCGAGCGGTACGAAAACTCGCGTCCCTTTCCGGGTCTGCGCGATCTGTTCCAGCAGGCTGGCAAAGTCCTCCTGGTTGTTGACGAAATCGATCTCGTCGGTGTTGACGGCAAGTAACGGTGTGGAGTTCCAGCGAAAGAAGTGGGCGCTGTACGCCTCTTTGAGCCGCCGCAGGTAATCGGGGTCCATGCCGCGCTCGAACTCGCGATCCCGCAGGCGGATGCGCCTCATGCAGGTGTCCACCGAGCCCTCCAGATAGATGATCAGGTCGGGCCGCGGAAGGGTCGGCACCAGCAGGGTGTACAGGCGGTCGTACAACCTGAACTCCTCGTCGGTGAGGTTCAGCCGGGCGAAGATGCGGTCCTTGGGCATGGTGTAGTCGGCCACCACCAGGCGGGAGAAGAGGTCCATCTGGGCGATCTCCAAGTGCTGGCGATGGCGGGAGAGGAGGAAAAAGATCTGTACCTGAAAGGCGGCGCCTCCCCGGCCGCGGTAGAAGTCGGAAAGGAAGGGGTTACTGACGTCCTCCAGGATCTTCACCCCCTCGTAGTGCCGGGCCAGACGCTCCACCAGTGACGTCTTTCCCACGCCGATGGGACCTTCCACCGCGATGTGCCGAAAGGGGAGCCCGGGCGACTGCATGGAGCAGCATGATAGCAAGATGCCGATGATCGGGTCGCCACCGCAACGGTCAGCGCACGTGCGGTCGGGCCGGTGCCCCGGGTCACAGCAGGCGCTGGCCACCCCCGGCCAGCGTCAGGGTCATCTCCAGGCGACGGATACCCTCGTCCTCGAAGCTGCGCCGCGGGCGGAAGCCGAAGCGGCGGTACAGCCGCAGCGCCGGCTCGTTGTCCTCGTCCACCTCCAGCACCACCTCGTCAGCGCACGCGCCGCGACACCGGCGAACGCAGTCAGACAGCAGCGCTGAGCCGACGCCGCAACCCCGCCAGGCGGGGGCCACGGCCAGCGAGGCCAGCGAGGAAACGGGCCGCTGGCACAGGAGCACGGCGGCGCCGGCCAGCTCCCCGCCGGGGGCCTCGGCCACCAGGGTGAGCCAGGCGGGGTGAAGGACCACCTCCTCCCACGCCTCCGGTGGCCACCGGCGGGCGCCGAAGCACGCCGCATCCAGCGCCGCCAGGGCGGCCACATCCCCCGCTGTCCCCGGGCGGGTCGTCAGATCGGTGGAGGGCGCGCGAGCACCTGTCAAGACTTCTTGTCACCTCCCGAAAATGCTGCTGCCACCGCCTCATCTCCCGGTTCCACGGCAAGTGAGTTTACCACTCCAGCGTGCCGGCGGTTCCCCGATCCGTCGATGCAAGTTATTGAAAAAAGTGGTTTTTCTGGTCACGGCGAGGCTGGCACCGTTCTCGCTCCAGGGGCAGGCGAAGGTGGTCGGCGACAGCGAGAGGGCCCTCGACGACGAACGACGCACCGCAGAGATCGAGGAAAGAAAGGAGATGAGAACAATGACCCGAACCATCATGACCCTGGCGCTGGCAGCCCTGTTGACCGGATCGGCGTTCGCCGCCCCGGCTTCAAGCGGCGCCGCCGGCAAGGTCAACATCAACACCGCCTCGGTGGAGCAGCTGCAGCTCCTGCCGCGGGTCGGCCCGGCGCTGGCGCAGCGCATCGTC
This sequence comes from Acidobacteriota bacterium, assembly GCA_039961755.1. GTDB lineage: Bacteria > Acidobacteriota > Thermoanaerobaculia > Thermoanaerobaculales > Thermoanaerobaculaceae > CALEVZ01. Next base: position 4,019 of record JABRVY010000579.1, read on the forward strand.
GAGTTCCGCACCGCCAACGGCGCGTTCAAGGCGCCCGAGGAGCTGATCGCGGTGCGCGGCATCGGCGAGAAGTCGTTCGCCAATTTGAAGCCCTACGTGGCGGTGCAGGGCGACACCACGCTGAAGGAGAAGGTGCGCCTGCCCCGGCAGACGCAGGACAAGGCCCAGAAGTAGAAAACCATCAGGAGATGGCGTGGACGGGACACACCGGGGGGCGGTCGTGGGGCCGCCCCCCGGGGTCATGAAGGAGGTGACCCATGAGTAAGGAACGGGGGATGTCGGCGCTGGACCTCCTGGTGACGGTTGCACTGCTGGGCATCGTAATGGCCATGGTGGCGCCCAACCTCCGGACGGTGCGCCGGCAGGGGGACATGGAGCGGCTGGCCCGGCAGGTGCGTCAGGCGGTGCTGGACTGTCGCATCCAGGCCATCACCGGTGGGCGCAACGTGGGGCTGGTCTTTACCCAGGGAAAGGGGGGCTGGCACTACGTCATGGCCGAGGACTGGGACGGCGACGGGGTTTCGCGCCGTGGTCTGGAGAAGGGAGTCGATCGGGCCCTGGGCCCCAAGGTATGGCTCAAGTTCCTGTGCTCCGATGCCGGCGTCGGAGTGCCGGCGGGGTGGCGGGTGCCGGACCCCTCCGGGTCGGGGGGGTTGTCGCCGGGCGACGGCCTGCGCATCGGCAGCGCGAAGATCGTGAGCTTTTCCCCCACTCTGGGGGCAACGCCGTCGACTCTCTACTTCCACGACGCCAGCAGCCGCATGGTGGCGGTGCGGATCCACGGGGGGATGGGGCGCATTCGAGTGCTGGAGTGGCGGCAGGGATGGAAACAGTGGCGGGAGATGCCGCTGTAGGGGCGAATCAGACGAGGGCAACCTCTCCCCAGGGGAGGATGAGGCGATCGCGGCCGCAGTAGGAGGCCGCGATCTCCATTTGTCCGGCCGCCACGCACCGCTCCAGCTGCACCCCCTCGCCCACCCGCGCCCCGGCGGTGAGGATTGAGTCTTCCACCACCGCCCCGTCGGCCACCGCGCAATCGGCGCCCACGGCACTGCCGCGCACCTCGGCGCCGCCGGCGACCTGCGCCCCGGGGTGCCGCCAGCACGCGCCCGCCAGCAGGGCCGAGACCAGCGCTCGATAGGAGCCCGGGGTGCCCGCCTCCCGCCAGCTGCCCTCCAGGGGCACGCCGTACAGCGACCCCCGGCGCATCAACGCTCCCCACACCGGTCCGATGTCGGCGGGAGCGGAGGGCAAGCGGGCCACCACGCTCTCGCCCAGGATCTGAAAACCGGTGAACAGGTAGGGCGTGCCCACGGTGGTGCCGCCGGCCGGCACGATGCGCCGCACCACCCCGCCCTCTCCCAGCTCCACCGCGCTCCAGCGGTCCGGGTCGGGGTGGGGCAGCAGGCCCAGCACGGCCCCATCAGGGCGGGCCCGGGCCAGCAGGGGGGCGAGGTCCAGACGCGCCCAGACGTCGGCGTTGGCCGCCAGGAGGGGACCTGCGCCGAAGAGGTGGCGGGCCGCCCCGATTCCCCCGGCGCTGCCCAGCAGCTCCGGCTCGTGGGAGAAGGACAGCTCCACCCCCGGCGGGGCCGCCGACCGCGCCGCCCGCGCCACCGCCTCGGGGTGGCGGTGCAGGTTGACCACGATGGGGGAGCACCCCGCCTGCACCAGGTGGTCCAGGGCGGAGGCCAGCAGCGGCCGACCCAGCACCTCCAGCGCCGGCTTGGGGATGAGCGAGGAGAGGGGCTCCATGCGCTCCCCCCGGCCGGCGGCCAGGAGCATGCCGTTCACGGGGGGAAGACCATGTCCACCGGCGCCTCCGGGTGGCTGCGGCGCCAGGCCACCCACAGCTCCGAGTAGGAACCGGCCAGGGCGCCGTCGGGGTCCAGCCCCAGCGTCCGGGCAAGGGGGCGGAGCAGCTCCGCCGGCCCCTCCAGCTCCACGAAGGGGCCCATGGGGGTTTCATCGAGGACGACTTCCACCCCCTCCAGTTGCCACGCCTCGCGCCACTTCTGGTAGCGGCGGGTGACCCGCAACCCCAGCTGGGCGAGGATCTCCAGCAGCGCCTGCGGGTCGTCGACGCGGCACTGAGTTTCCGCCCGCTGCTTCACCCCCCCCTGAAAGGTGGCTCGGCCCTTGAAGGTGACAAAACCCTCCTCCCCCCACCGGCGCACCCGCAGCAGCCGGCCGCCGCGGAAGATGCGCTCCTCGGCGTCATCGACGATGAAGTTCTCCTCGAACGCCCGGGGGTGGACCAGGGCGGCTCTCTGCTCCCGCAGCCGCTGGCGCACCGGCTCCAGGGCCGCCACGCGCACCTTGATTTCCTCTTCCACGGGGCCAGTATAGCGGCCCGTCTCACGCCCACCGGCGGGTAAGGCGGGCCACCCCCAGGGCGGCGAGGAGAGCCAGGGCGAAGGCCGGCACCAGCTCGTAGAGGTACGCGAGGGAGGGCAGGGAAACCAGCCACCAGGAGAGGAGGGTCAGCCCGGCGGCCGTCGCCAGCGCCACCAGGTTTCCCCCCTCCAGCCGGCGAGTGAACGCCGCCAGGAGGGCCAGCGCCACCGCCGCGGCGAGCACCCCCAGCGGCACCCCGAGCCCGCTCGCCGCTTCCCCTCCGCGGCCCAGCTTCCAGACCACCGACACCCCGGCGCCGGTGAGCATGCCGGCCAGCGCCCCGAAGCGGTTCATGGCGCCCCGGCTGATGGCCAGCAGCACCAGGGGGGCGAAGCTCGCCCCCAGCACCGACCAGGCGAAGAGCACGAACCAGAACACCATGCGGGTCTCGGCCAGGGCCAGCGCCAGCCCCAGCACCC
>JABRVY010000580.1:0-2871 GCA_039961755.1 Acidobacteriota bacterium
CCCCTTCGCCCCCACAGAGCGGGCAAGAGACTGGCTTTGCGCTACCACCAATGCGCCGATTGTGCCAGGGGCCTTCACTCAAACTTTCGACAAAGGAACCTCGAACTCTTGACCTTTCCCCGATGCGCCACTAAACTGTCGAATCAGAAACGAAAGGAGACACAACAGCGATAGCAACTTTTTGGGAGTACTTCCTCTTCACCACCACCGGCCCTGGTGCAAGCAACTTGAATTCAGGAGGGTGCGAGACATGCGAGGTCTACTTGCGTTCGCGTTGACGATCTGCGCGCTGACGGCGACGGCTCAGGCCGCTGATGGGCCGGTGGAGCGTATCACCCTGGCGGCGGAGCTGGGCGGTGGCCACCTGGTACCGCTGCTCTCCGCGGGAGGGGAGCTGCTGCTGGCCGCCCCCTCCCGCAGCGGCGAGCCGCTGGCCACGGCGCTGTGGCGCTGGCAGGATGGCCGGACCAGCCGCATCGCCGAGCTTTCCGGGATTCGCACCAATCACCTGCGTGCACTGGAAGGCGACGGCGGAGGCCGCCGGCTGCTGCTGGGAGGCGGCATCCCCCTCGCCGGGGCGCAACAGGGTGTGGCCTACGGCTGGCAGGTGGTGGAGCTCCCCCCCGAGGGGCCGCCCCGCCTCGTGTGGCAATCCAGCGATATCGCTGGCCTTCCGGCCAACCTCGAACCCTCCGTGGCGGTGGACGCTCGAGGACAGCGGTGGGCCGCCCTGGTGCCCCGCTCCCAGGCCGGGCGGGCGATGGGGGGCCGGCTGCTCGTCGGCGAGCTTCCCAGGAGCACCCCGTCGCTGGAGTACGAGTTCCTCCTCGAGCGCGACCCCTCCGCCGCCTCGGACTCAGAACCTTCCTGGTTCGTGCGCTTCGCCGGCGCCTCCAGGCTCGTGGTGGTGGCTGAAGGGCTGCCCATCCTCCTGGATGTGGGCGCCGATGGCGTGCGCCGCACACCCCTGGCCGTGCCCTCGCCGCCGGCGCGGGACGCCCACGTGCACGAGGCCAGCGCAACCGTCTGGCTCACCGACGACGGCGCGGCGCTGCACGGCTACGCGCTTCCCGCCCACAACTCTGCCCCCGCCACCGCCCCCCTCACGTCGGCCTGGCGTCTGGGACCGGCAGAGGTCGGCTTTGGCCACGGCCGGGTCCTGGGCTCGGTGGGCGACAGGCTGGCGATCCTGGGCGCCAGGGACGGTCGTCAGATGGTCGCCTTCGTGCGCGTCGACGGCCAACACACCCCGACCGTCGAGAAGACGGTGGCCCTCCCCGGCGGCGCTCAACCCGCCGGGGCGTGGCTCAGCCCCGACGGCGCCACCCTGGTGTGGACCCAGGTGGGCACTGGTGGCGCCCGGGCGCCGGTTTTCTACCGTGCCGCCGTGGCTCGTCTCGAGTCGGTTCGCTGAGCCCCTCTCGCCGGAGACCGGCAGCGGGACCTGGCACGGGCGGCGGTGCGCAGCCTTCGCCCGTGCCGCCGTCCGCGCTGGTTGACCCCCGCCACGAACCGCGGGTGAATCCCGTCTCCAGAGAAACTCGGGCGCCCTGGCGGCACTCGGTGATGCCAGAGCCTCAGCCGAGTTTCGCCCCTCGCCGGACCGGCCCCACCCGGTGGACAACTTGACAGGGCGCGGCGCGGCGGGGCACAGTGGCGCCGCCGGGCGGTCCGGCGCCCGGGTCGGGAGGGGTTGTCATGGGGATGCCGATGGACTTCGCCAAGCTCCAGCCGCAGGACGTGCTGGACATCGCCACCTTCGTGGAGCGGGAGGCCCACGACCGCTACCAGGAGCTGGCCGACGAGATGAGCCGGCGGGGGGCCAGCGACGCCGCCGACTTCTTCCGCGCCATGGCCCGCCGAGAGCTGCGCCACGGGGAGCGCCTGGCGGCCCGCCGCAAGGAGCTCTTCGGCGATGCCCCGGCCCACGTGCGGGACGTGGTGTTCTGGGAGATCGAGGCCATCGACTACCGCCACAACCTCCCGGCCATCACCCTGCGGCAGGCCCTGGAGCTGGCCCTCTCCACCGAGGTCAAGGCCCACGACTACTACGCCGGGGCCCTGGAGTACCACACCGACCCCGCGGTGGCCGACCTCTTCGAGGAGCTGCGCCTGGCCGAGGTGGAGCACCAGCGCCTGATCCGGGAGGAACTCGCCCGCCTGCCGTGAGGCGCCCGACCCGCGCGAGCTGCCGTTCCTGCGACTCGGTCTTTACGATAAACTTGCCCTGATGATGAACCTCCTCGACCCGACGGAGCTGCGGGCGCGGCTGGAGTGCATCCTGCCCGGAGTGCAGCGGCCGGGCCGCTACCTGGGGCTGGAGCGCCACCTCATCCGCAAGCGCTGGCAGGAGGCCGAGGTACGGCTGCTGCTGGCCTTCCCCGACGAGTACGGCATCGGCATGTCGCACCAGGGCACCCGCATCCTCTACCACATTGCCAACGCCACCGAGGGGGTGCTGTGCGAGCGGGCCTTCGCCCCCTGGCCCGACATGGCGGCGGCCATGGGGGCCGCCGGGGTGCCCCTTTATTCCCTGGAGAGCTTCCGCCCCGCGGCGGCCTTCGACGCCATCGGCATCACCCTGCAAACCGAGCTCAACTACGTCAACGTCCCTTACCTCCTGGACCTGGCCGGCCTGCCCCGGTGGGCCGCCCAGCGCGACGAGCGCCACCCCCTGATCGTGGGGGGCGGCCCGTGCACGGCCAACCCCGAGCCGGTGGCGGAGTTCTTCGACGTGTTCGCCATCGGCGACGGGGAGGTGCTGCTGCGGCGGCTGCTGGCCACCTTGAGGGAGGCCAGGGCGGCGGAGACCTGCCGGGCGGACCTGCTGCTGGCCCTGGCCCGCCAGGAGGGGTTTTATGTGCCCCGCCT
>JABRVY010000581.1:0-1833 GCA_039961755.1 Acidobacteriota bacterium
CCGCCGACCGGGCCCTCGCCGCCCCCCGCCACCCGGCGGTAGGCCTCCCGGAAGGGCAACCCGTCCTCAATCACCAGCCGGTACGCCTCCTCCACCCTCCGGCAGGAGGGGTCCACCGCCGCGGCCATGCGCGCGCCATCGAACTCCAGCCTGGGCAACACCGCCGCGAGCACCCCCAGCGTCGCCCCCACCCCGTCCAGGCCGCGGAAGAGGGGCTTCTTGAGCAGCTGCAGGTCCCGGTGGTACCCCGAGGGGAGGCGGCTGGAGATGGCCAGCACCTCGGCCAGGGCCGCCTCCGCCTCGGCGCTGCGCCCGCGGGCGAGCTCGAACACGTCCGGGTTGCGCTTGCCTGGGAGCATGGAGGAACCGGTGGACACCCCGGCGGGCAGGCGCACGAAGCCGAACTCGGCGGTGGCGTACAGGCACAGGTCCGCCGCCAGCCGCCCGCAGTCCCGGGCCAGCAGGGCCGCCTCCAGCAGCGCCGCCGCCTCCGCCTTGCCGCGGGACAGCTGCACCGCCGTCACCGGCTCCTGCACCGCGGCAAACCCCAGCAGCCGGGTCGTGAGCTCCCGGTCCAGCCGCAGCTGGCCGGTGCCGTAGCCGGCGGCGGAGCCCAGGGGGTTGCGGTCGGCCCGCCGCCGCGCCGCCTCCAGGCCCTCCGCGTCGTCCTCCAGCTCCGCCGCGAACCCCTCCAGCCACAGCCCCACGGCGGTGGGCATGGCGCGCTGCAGGTGGGTGTAGCCGGGCAGGGTCAGGTGCCCGTGCTGGCGGGCCAGCTCCCGCAGCACGCCGGCCAGGGCCCGCGCCTGCCCGGCCAGGGCGGAGAGGGCGTCCTTGAGCCACAGGCGCAGCGCCGCCAGCACCTGGTCGTTGCGGGAGCGCCCCAGGTGGATGCGCAGGCCCGCCTCCCCCACCCGGGCCACCAGACGGTTTTCGATGGCGGTGTGACAGTCCTCCTCGGCGAGGGTAACCCGCCACTCCCCCCGGGCGTGGGCGGCGCCGATCTCCTCCAGCGCCGCATCCAGGGCGGCTCGCTCTTCCTCCCGCAGGTACCCGCAGGCGGCCAGCATCGCCGCATGCGCCCGGGAGGCGCGCACATCGTGGGCCACCAGCCGGTCATCCAGGGCGTGGTCCTCCCCGGCGGTGTAGGCCAGCACCGCCGCGTCGAGCCCCTCCCCGCGGTCCCACAGTCGGCTCATGTCCCCTCCCTATCCTCTATATAGATGCGCCCCGCGCTTCGGCCGCCGGGGGGGCGCCGCCCCCGGCCCGCAGCACCTCGGCCCACGCCCGCACCAGGGCGGCGTACCACCTCGCCCCGGCCAGCACCTCCTCCTCCAGGACGAACTCGTCGGCGGTGTGGGAGCGGCGGCTCTCCCCGGGTCCACACTTGATTCCTGGAACCCCATGAAAATGCGCCAGATCCGAAACGGTGCGGGAGGCCGCCGGCCCTCTCGCCCCGGGCAGGGCCACGGCGGCCCGCACCAGGGGGTGGTCGGCGGGGGTCTCGTAGGGCCCGAGCCGCCGGGACAGCACCCGAACCTCGCTGGCCACCGCCCCGGCGATGGCCTCGGCCACCGCCGCCGGGGGCGGGGCGGGGTTGGTTCGCACGTCCAGGGTGCAGCGGGCCTCCGCGGGGACGGCGTTGCGCGCCTCGCCCCCGGCAATCACCGTGGGCTCCACCGTCACCGGGCCCAGGCCGGGATGGGGCGGCCCGAGGTCCACCTCCGCCAGGGCCTCGAGGTCCCGGGCCAGCACCCGGATGGGGTTGACCGCCCCCAGGGCGGCGGCGTGGGCGGCGTGGCAGGCCTGCCCGCGGGCGCACAGCTCCACCAC
>JABRVY010000582.1:0-1578 GCA_039961755.1 Acidobacteriota bacterium
TTCTGACCCTCATCGGCGAGGTGGATGGCAGCCTCCTGGCGGGTGAGATCTGGAGCTCGGGGAACTGGCCGGTGCTCTCGGCGGCTCAGTGATGGCGGCGGGAACCGTCGCCGCGCATCCTGGCGACGGCCGCCAGTACCCGCGCCGCTCCCTCCTCCACCTCCGCCGAGGTGGTGAAGCGGCCGACCGAAAAACGCACCGTGGCAGCGGCGGTGGCGGGATCCACCCCCATGGCGGTGAGCACGTGGGAGGGAGAGTGGCCTCCGGTGTGGCAGGCCGCCCCGGCGGAGGCCGCCACCTCCTCGGCGAGTTGCGCCAGCAGGACGTGGGCATCCACCCCGGCGAACGCCACGCTGGAGGTGTTGGGCAGCCGCTCGCTGGGGTGCCCGTGGCGGTGGAGGTCGGGGCACCCGTCCGCCAGGAGTGTCTCCAAGCGATCGCGCAGCGCCGCCAGGTGCCTGGCCTCCCTGTCGATGTGTTGCCGGAGCAGTTCGCACGCCTCGCCCAGGGCGACGATCAGCGGCACGCTTTCCGTGCCGGCCCGCCGGCCCCCCTCCTGCCCGGCGCCACGAAACAGCGGCGCCAGGGGAGTGCCCGCGCGCACGAAGAGCGCGCCTACCCCCTTGGGGGCGTAGAGCTTGTGGCCGGCGACCGTGAGCAGGTCGACGCCCAGCTCGGCAACCGAGACGGGGATCTTCCCCACCGCCTGGGCGGCGTCGGTGTGGCAGGCGACGCCGTGCCGCCGGCACAGGGCGGCGATCTCCCCCACCGGCTGCAGAGTCCCCACCTCGTTGTTGGCCAGCATCACCGAGACGAGAATGGTGTCCTCGGCGAGCGCCCCTGCCACCTCGGCGGGGTCGACCCGCCCGAAGCGGTCGACGCCCACCTCGGACAGGCGGATCCGGCCCTGGCGCGCCAGCTCCCGGGCGGGCGCCAGCACCGCGGCGTGCTCCACTGCCGACACCACCACGTGCCCGCCCCCGTACGCCTCCACCGTGCCCAGCACCGCCCAGGTGTCCGCCTCGGTCCCGCCGGAGGTGAAGACAATCTCTTCGGGCTTCGCCTCCAGGATGGCGGCCACCTGTTCCCGGGCTGCCTCCACCGCCTCCCGCGCCCGCCGACCCAGTCGGTGGCCCGAAGAGGGGTTACCCCACAGGGTGCGCATCGCCTCCTGGGCCAGCGCGGCCACGCGGGGGTCCACCGGGGTGGTGGCGTTGTAGTCCAGATAAATGAAGTCCGGGGCCACGGGCATGAGAGATTGTAGCGCGGTGCCTGCGGGGCGGTAGAATCGTCGCTGCTGGAGGGATCGAGGTGGTCGGTGCCGGCAGGTCGGCTGGCGGGCGGGGGCAGGATCGGGGGCAACCGGCCAGCGGTGGCCCGCCACTGCTGGCGGGGAGCACGGCGGTCCTCGTGCTCGGCATGCACCGCAGCGGCACCTCCGCGGCCAGCGGGGTCCTGCAGGGCCTGGGTGTTTCTCTGGGGCGCACGGTGTCCCCGCCGGGCCCCTCCAACCCCCGTGGGTACTTCGAGAACACCCGGGTGATGCTGCTCCACGAGGAGCTCCTGGCGGCCCTGGGG
>JABRVY010000583.1:0-1015 GCA_039961755.1 Acidobacteriota bacterium
ACGCCCACCCCGTCCAGCGCCCGCAGCAGCAGCGCCAGGGCGGCCAGCACCAAGAACGCGAGGGGAACGTCGTTGGTGAGGAAGTGCGAGTTCTGCAGGTGCGTGACGGTGAGCGCCAGCAGCGCCGCCGCCAGCAGGCCCGCCGCCGGGCCGAACAGGCGCCGGCCCAGCAGCCCCAGCAGAAACACCGTGGCCGCTCCCCACAGGGCAGCGAGCCCCCGCCCCACCCGCACCGCGAGGTCGTACTCGCTCACGCCCGGGTAGAACACCTTGGCCCCCGCCACCGCCAGCCGCGTCACGTACATGGGGAACGATCCGTACGCGTAAAAGCGCGGGTCCAGCTGCAGGGGCGAGAAGGAGAGGGTCGCCACCGCCTCGGCCACCCGCCGCTCGTCGGGGTGGAAGTAGTGCCAGGAGTCCCAGTTGATACCCACCAGGCGCAGCCCCAGGGCGACGGCGGTGATGGCGAGGAGAGCCCAACGGAACCGCCTCTCCGGAGAGGCCCCAGACCGGGAGTAGGGCGCTTCCGATACACCCGCCGCTGTCGCCCAGTGGCCCTCGGGATCAGTCCGTTCGTATTGGTTCATTCCCCGTGCAGCCTCTCGGCAGGGCCACAGGATAGCGCTACCTCTCCTTGCGCCTGCGACATGGGGCGCACGATAGCGCGGCGGGGCGAGGGGCTTCAACGGTCGACTCAGGGCGGTGTCCGTGACCGTGTCCGTCCCCTGGGTGCGCGGGCCTCTGGCCCGCATCTACCCGTGCGGGGGGCCTTCGCGCCCGCCCGGGCGCTCGTGTCTGCCACCGTGTCCGTGACGGTGCCCGTGTCCGTGTCCGTGACGGTGCCCGTGCCCGTGACCGTGACGGCGTCCGTGCCCGTGTCCGTGCCTGTGTCCGTGCCCGTGCCCGTGTCGGTGACCGTGCCCGTGACCGTGACCGTGTCGGTGTCGGTGCCCGTGCCCGTGTCGGTGTCAGTGCCCGTGTCGGTGTCGCCTGGGCGGCGTGGCCTCGTGGTGTT
>JABRVY010000584.1:0-1329 GCA_039961755.1 Acidobacteriota bacterium
CCCCCACCCGCAGCGGCTACGTGCACCCCGACGGCTGGGACATCTGGTACGAGTACTTCGGCGACGGCAGCCGCGAAGCGGTGGTGCTCTTGAACGGCCTGGCCATGTCCACCAAGGCGTGGTATGGCTTCCTGCCGCAGCTTCATGATGAGTACGACGTCCTTCTCTACGACTACCCGGGCCAGGGGGAGTCCTCCAAGCCCGACGCCCCCTACTCCATCACCCGCATCGCCGCCTACCTGGACACCATCATGGATGAGCTGGGGATCGCCAGGATCCACTCCATGGGGATTTCCTACGGTGGCTTCATCGCCATCGAGCACGCCCGCCAGTTCCACCACCGCCTCCACACCCTCACCCTGTCGGGGATCATCCTCTCCCAGGAGGAGCTGTTCGAGCAGTACGAGGCCATCTCCCTGCGCTTCTACCGCGAGGGACCGGAGCGCTTCGACCTCTACACCGAGTACATGTACGAGAAGATCTTCGGCGAACCCTTCGTGCGCCGCCTCACCCGAGCGGGCCTGGAGCCCATGCGGCAGCGCTTCAGGGAGCGCTACCAGAATGACCTGCACTGCCTGATCCGGCTCACCGAGGCGCAGGAGGAGTACTTCGGCCGGCTCGAGGAGCGCATGCCCGCCTACCGGGCGGTGACCACCCCCACCCTCGTCATGCCGGGCGCCCAGGACCGCGCCATTCCCCTGTGGGCCCAGAAGAAGATGCTGGACATCTTCCCCAACTCCCGCTGGCTGCTGGTGCCCGAGGCGGGGCACGTGGTCTACCTGGAGCGGCCGGAGCTGTTCTTCCCCGCCCTGAAGGCCTTCATGCGGGCCAAGAGCGTGGACTTCGAGGCCCCCTTCCCCTGCGCCCAGGTGGTGTAAAGGCGCGCGGTTACTCCACCGCCACCCGCACCGGGGCGCCGGGGGTGAGGGTGACCGGGTAGGCGCGCACCTGGCCGGAGCGCTCCACCTCCACCCGGTACCTGCCGGGCGGCAGCCGCATCATCTGCATCCCCGCCACCTCCATCCAACCCTGGCGCACCCGGGCCAGGCCCAAGAGGGTGGGCACCGCCTCCCCCAGCTCCTCGGATACCACCTGCAGGCGAACCGGGCCGGCCTCGCGCGGGAGCTCCACCACCAGGGTGGCGGCGGGCGCCAGGGTCACCAGCAGCTCCGGGGAGGGCACGGCCAGCCGCAGCAGCGCCACTCCCTGCCCCTGCACCAGGGCCACGTAGGACCCCCGCGGCAGGGTCGCCAGACGCGCCCGGCCCTCGCTGTCGCACGCCGCCATGATGGGTTCCTCCCCCATCCCGCCCCGCGCCGCCGCCACCAC
>JABRVY010000585.1:0-4122 GCA_039961755.1 Acidobacteriota bacterium
CCCCTGCCCTACCCCTTCGACGCCCTGGAGCCGGTCATCGACACCGAGACCATGCGCCTGCACCACGGCAAGCACCACGCCGGCTACGTGGCCAACCTCAACGCCGCCATCGAGAAGACTCCCGAGCTCAGAGGGTGGTCGCTGGAGAAGCTCTTGGCAGAGCTGCCCAGGGTGCCCGAGCAGGTCCGCACCACCGTGCGCAACCACGGCGGCGGCCACGCCAACCACACCCTCTTCTGGTCCTGCCTCACCCCCGGCGGGGCCCCCCTCACCGGCCCCCTGGCGGAGGCCATCAACGGCGCCTTCGGCAGCTTCGACGCCTTCAAGGAGGCGTTCACCCGGGCCGCCATGGGCGTGTTCGGCTCCGGCTGGGCCTGGCTGGTGCTGGAGCGGGGCCGCCTGGCCATCACTTCCACTCCAAATCAGGACTCCCCCCTCATGCAGGGTCAGGTGCCCCTGCTGGGGGTGGACGTGTGGGAGCACGCCTACTACCTCAAGTACCAGAACCGCCGCGCCGAGTACCTGGCCAATCTGTGGAAGGTCATCAACTGGCCCTTCGTGGCCGGGCGTCTTGCCGCCGCCCGCCCCTGACCTCCTCAGGCGGCCGCCGAGACAGGAAGACCAGGATGGCCCTCCGGCTCCCCCGCCTGACAGCGGGGCACTCGGCTCCTTCGTGGCGCTCTGCGAAAGGGTGCTGAGACAGCTGGTGCGGGCCAGGCAGGTGGAGGTGCAGTCCGCCGACGAGGTGGCCGCGGCGCTGCAGGACTACGCCAGCGGGGACGCGGACTTCGCCGATGCCTTGATCTACCGCAGCGGTCGCGCCGCCGGATGTCACCAGCCGGCGACCTTCGACCGTCGCCTGCTCGCCCTGCCGGACACCGTCGAGCCATGAGGACGCCGGCACCACCGCTCCGGTGACGGGCCATCTGGCCGACGCCGACGAAGAGCGCCTGCAGCGCCTGATCCAGCACCCCCCCAGGCACCGGCACCCCTCACGTCCGCCGAGACCCGGGCGCATGCCCGTGCAACACCAACCCGAGCCTTCGCAAAGGGGCGCGCCTTGCGGCGTGACGTTGCCCACGCCCTCGCACCAGCACGAACACCACGTGCCCTCCGCGACCGTCGCGGCGCCGAGGATCAGCGCTGCCGCCAGGGTGATGGATGCCAACGTGGCCTTCATTATCCCCTCCCGACGGTGCACCAGGCCGTAGTTCCGGCGGGTGTAGAAGATGACTCGGCGGGCACTGTGTGTCGCGGAGTGGGCCGGGCTTTGTGGCGGGATCGGATGACCACCGCAAAGACCCCCGCCCGCTGGCCGCCGGCCCGCAGGGCGCCGGCGGCCAGCGGAGGTGCAAAACCCTAGAAGCTGCGCGAGTAGCCGCCGGCCACCGCGTGGTAGCGGCCGTCCTTGCCGGCGTCCACCGAGTCCTCGAAGCGGTGGTAGCCGTACTGCAAAAAGGCGCGGCTGCGCCGGTCAATGCGGTACTCCCCCAGCACCGAGGCCTGCCAGTACTGGTTGTCCTGGGCCGAAAACTCCCGCACCGGCACCCTGGCCGAGGCGATCCCCGCCTCCGCCCGGGTGAGGGCCAGGGTGGGCATGAGGGTGAGCCGCCCGTTGACGGTGACGGCGGAGCCCACGGTCAGATAGGTCGATTCGCTTTCGTAGCCGAAGGCGGGGTCATACAGCTCCCCCACCCAGCTCTCCCGCCACCGCCGCACGTTGGCCAGCAGCAGGTGGGAGTCCTGATCGCGGCGGGTGTGCTGCAGGCCGCCGAACAGCTGCCAGGTGGGCGACAGGCCGCGCCAGCCGAACAGGGAGGCGGTGAGGGACTGGCTGTCCCACCGCTGGGCGGCATTCGAGGTGCGCCCGGAGAAGACGAACTGGCGGTTCTCAGTGTCCTCCCAGAGTGCCGCCAGGGACAGGCCGGAGATCCCGTCCTTGCTGGTCACCCCGGCGGAGGCCCGCAGCCGCTGCAGGCGGGCAGGATTCGCGGGAGACCAGGTGTGGTCGTTGGCCCGGTGCTCCCAGCGGGCGCTCCAGCGCACCAGCGCCCCCCCGCGGCTGGAGGCAGACAGCCAGACGGTGCGGGGGTCGGAGCGCTCCCCCCACCCCACGAGACCCCGCGGGATGGCGTTGGCCCCCACGCCGTAGATGAACTCCCGCTCGCTCTCGTCCCAGCGGGCCCCGCCCCGCAGCACGGCGTGCCGGGACAGGTAGCGGGCCGCGCCGCCGAACACCTGCGTCTCGGTCCTCTTCAAGAACGGGAACGAGAGGTTGCGATCGGCCAGCAGGAAGTGCCGGGGGGTGATGTCGGCGGTGGCCACCGGGGTGTCGTTGCGGCGGGTGCTCCACCGGGAGAAGACCTCCACCGACACCGTGTCCTTCGCCTCCAAGAAGAGCGCCGCCCCGAGGGTGGAAAAGCGCAGCTTCCCCTCGTACACCTCGGCGGCCTGGAAGGGGGTGAGGGAGCGCTGCTCCAGCTGTGAGACGCCGCCGTCCAGCACCAGCGCCAGCCGCTCGTGCAGGCGCTGCTCCAGCACCGCCTCGAGGCCCTTGCCCTGGGAGTCGGCGATGAAGTTGATGGTGTTGGGGGAGGTGTTGACGGAGGGCTCGCTGCGGGCCACATCGGCGTTGGTGAACGTGGGGGCGCGGTTGTCGAAGCGGTCGCTCCAGAACCGCAGCCAGGTCAGATTGGGCTCCCCCAGGGAGAGGGTGGCCGCCGCCGAGAGGCGATCCACCCGCTGGTCGATCTCCTCGGCGCGCCCCCGCCAGCGGGCCGGGTTGTTGCCGGCGGGGACCACCAGGTCTTCCACCACCCCAAATACCCACATGAACTGCCGCTGCCCGGATCGCCGGTGCAGGCCGGTCTCCACCTCCAGGGAGCGCAGCCCCTCCCAGTGGGCGGAAACGGCGGCGGGCAAGACCTTGAGACCGACGGAAAGGTCGCGGCGACGGCGCCGGAGGTCGTCGTCGGGCAGAAAGTCGTCGTTGTAGCGCTGGGCGTAGCTGATGGTGGCGGGCGCCGCCGCCGGCAGGTACTTCTCGAAGGGGCGCTGGTAGTCGTGGAAGCCCCAGTCCAGCCGCACCCCCGCCGTGGGGCTCCAGCGCCCCTGCCAGCGGTCATTGAGGAGGAACTGGTTGTCGTGGTACAGCTCCAGGGTGGGTGCCCCGGGCCGGCGAACGTGGATGGCCAGGCCGAACTGGTCGAGGATTTCCAGGGCCCGGTCGAGGGCGCCCTCGTTGGCGGGGTCGAGGGAGCGGTAGCGCTGCAGGTACCCCTGATCGCCGCTGAAGGAGTACCCCTTGGGGGCCGCCTGGACGAAGCCTTCCACCTCGCCAGCGACGGGAGCCGGTTCGCTGTCCTCGGCGTACCCCCACCCCGCCGCCAACGTCAGGCCGCAGGCGAGGACACACAGTCCAGTTCTCCTGATCGTGGTCATGGCCGCTTCCCTCCCCTCACTTCTTCAGGTGGCGGTCGCCGTGGGAGCCGTGCACGGCGCCGTGACAGGTGGTGCAGCGCTGGTAGATGGCGCGGGAAAAGCGCGTGCCGCCGATTTCCTGGCCGTGCCGGTCATCGGGCAGGACGTGGCAGGACAGGCACAGGAACGGCTCGGCGGTGCGCAGCAGTCCCGGCGCCACGGAGCCGTGGGGCTCGTGGCAAGAGGTGCAGTCCTCCGCCACCGGGGCGTGCTCGAAGGCCCAGGGGCCGCGCTTGTCCTCGTGGCAGGAGAGGCACTGGTTCCGGGTGGACGCGTAGGTGGCCCCGCCGAGGTGGGGGTTGTGGCAGGAGGTGCAGGAGATGGCCCCCTCGGCAACCGGGTGGCGGAAGGGCATGGCCTGCTTGCCCCGCAGCTGGGGGTGGCAGGACAGGCACAGCTCATCCCGCTCCTCCTTGAGGTGGCGACCCACCACCGGCGCCCCCTCCCGCTGGAAGGAGCGCGAGCGCACCAGCCGCACCGGAGCGGGAGCGTGGGGGCTGCCGTGGCAGGAGGTACAGGCCAGCCCCTCGCGGCCGTGG
Source organism: Acidobacteriota bacterium (assembly GCA_039961755.1). Lineage (GTDB taxonomy): Bacteria > Acidobacteriota > Thermoanaerobaculia > Thermoanaerobaculales > Thermoanaerobaculaceae > CALEVZ01. The sequence goes on from JABRVY010000585.1 coordinate 4,020, forward strand.
GTCGCACGCAAGAACGCCGACACCTTGCGGTCCTCTCGGTGGCAGGACAGGCATGCCCGCACCCCCTCCCCTTCCCGCCCTGCCGCAAAGGTGATGAGCCCGG
>JABRVY010000586.1:0-7607 GCA_039961755.1 Acidobacteriota bacterium
GGGGTTGTGCACCCAGATCGTCGTGTACCACACCGCCGGGGGCACCCCCGGCCTCGCCCCCACCGAGGGGAGAAAGACGTCGGTGCCGGTGAAGACGGCGAAGCAGTGGAGTGCCGGTACGAGGGAGAAGAGCAGAATACGACAGAGCAACCGGATCATCGTGGCCTCCTGTCGAGGGTGACTGTCGAATCCGTGATCACCCTCTGCATGGCAACTTTCGACTCCGGCCGGACAGAAGGGAATGTCCAGAACCGCCGTCCGCATGTCTGAGCGCGACGGTGTGCGCATCTGTCACTCTTCGGCGGCTGCAGCAGGGCCCCCGGAGCGATCTACAATAGGTCTGGAAAATGAAGGCTGCTGACATCCAACGCCGTCGCTCCCGCGACCAGGTCCGTAGCGATACCCGTCGCAGGGGGGACCGGTGGTGAACGCGGCGGCGGTCGCATCGGCGGCGGCAGCAGTCACGCTCGCTGTTGGCGTGGTGGTGCTCCTCATTCTGCAGCGCCGACAGCAACGGCAGGTGCGGATGCTGATGGACCGCCTGGACGACCTGGAGGCCCGTCTGGTCGGCGGCAGCGCCGGGGAAGTCCCGGGCGCCGGGCTCGAGTCACCCGGCGATGAGACCCTTCCCTCAGACTCCGGATCGTCTCCTCCCAGCGGTGATGTGCTCGCCGGACTGACCAGCCACGTGCAGCGGATCGTGCAGGGCGCCGTCGGTGCCCGCTCGCTGGCGGATCAGGCGATCCTGTGCATCCATCGGCGCCTTGGCGAAAACCTCACCCCCGCTCAGATGGCCGCAGACCTCTATGTTTCGCTGCGTACCCTCGAGCGCGGCCTGGCCGCCACCCTGGACTGCTCCCCCCGCCAGCTCATCCTCGCCGTCAAGATGCGCGAGGCGAAGCGGCTGCTCGCCAGCGGCCGGCGAGTCGGCGAGGTGGCCGAGCACCTCGCCTTCGCCAACGCGTTTCATTTCTCTCGACGCTTCAAGTCGTTCTACCGCGTCGCCCCCTCCGAGCTGCGCCAGCGCCGGGGATCGAACTAGCGCTGCATCACCACCGTGGTGGGGTCCTGGGTGACGTTGTCGATCACCGAGGCGTAGGCCAGGATGCCCGAGCCCGAGAGCACGGTGATCTTGGCGTAGCCGCGGCTCATGTTGGTTTGCTGGGGCGAGGCGTTGTTGAAAAACGGCCGCGCTCGCTGGCGGAACTGCCCCGGTGCCAGCGACTCGGTGTACTCCCCCAGCTTGGTACCGCTGCCGTCATAGAGCTCCACCTTCACGGAGGCGGCCGCCGTGCCGGTGTTGGTGAGGGAGATGTTGCAGCGGTAGGCGGCGTTTTCGGACAGCTGCGGCAGCCACGCCGTTTCGCCAGTGCCGAGACCCTGCTGGGTGGTGTAGGCATCCAGGTTCTGCCCCAGGGTGGCGTTGGGGTAGCAGGCGGCGCCGGCGACGTTGAGATTGTACGTCCGCGACGAGACCTTGGCCGGCAGGGTGGTGCGCACTTCCAGGGCGCCATTGCCGCTGCTGCCCACCTGACCCACCACGTCCACCAGGATCGACTGGCTGTTGGCCGCCACGAAGGTGGTGGAACTCTGCGGTCCGCTGCCCGAGTGGAACACCAGCTCCACGTCGTTGCGGGCGCCGTTGGCGTTCAAGATCCCCAGGTCGGTGCGCCACTGGCTGCCCCCCGCGCCGGAGCCGCGGCTCGCCGACGGGATCCAGTAGCGGTAGGGGTACTGGGATCCGAAGCTCACCCGGGCCACGAAGGCGTCGTCGGCGCCGCCCGCGAAGGTGGAGCGGTAGGCGTTGGCCACGGGGAAGTTCGAAGACGCGGTCTGGCCAGCGACGACCACGCTCCCCCCGGCCGCTGCCACCCCCCAGGCGTAGTCCAGCTGCGATCCGCCCAGGAAGGTGGAGTACTCGAGGGCGCTGCCCGACGGCGAGAGGGCGGCGAGAAAGCCATCGGCGCTGCCGCCGCCGTAGGTGGTCTGGTGCCCCTGCCAGATGGGAAAGTTGGCCGAGGCGGTCTCGCCTACCACGTAGGCGTGGCCGCTGCCCGAGATGGCCAGGCCGTAGGCGTAGTCGTTGGTGGTGCCCCCCAGGTAGGTGCCGTAGGCCAGCGAGGTGCCGGCTGCGGCGAACTTCACCACGAAGACGTCCCGTGCCCCGGCGTTGCTCATCTGGGCGCCGTTCAGAACTGGGAAGTTGGTGGACCAGGTGTACCCGGCCACGTAGGCCTGCCCCGCCCCGTCCACAGCAATGGCGGTACCGTAGTCGTCGGAGGAGCCGCCCAGAAAGGTAGAAAACATCACGCTGCTGCCGGTGGGCGAGAACTTGGTGACGAAGGCGTCGTAGGTGCCGCCCCCGTAGGTGGCGCGAAAGGCGTTGGCAACGGGGAAGTTGTTGGAGGCGGTATGGCCGGTGACGTAGGCCTCGCCGCCGCTGCCCACGGTGATGCCGTACCCCTCGTCGCGGGCGCTGCCCCCCAGGTAGGTGGAGTAGACCATCGCCCCGGCCGGCGAGAGTTTCGTCACGAAGGCATCGCGGTCGCCCGCCCGGGTGGAACGGAAGGCATTGGCAACGGGAAAGTTGTTGGACTCGGTGTAGCCCACCACGTAGGCGGCACCGGCGGTATCGGTGGCGACGTGGAAGGCGTAGTCGGCGGAATCTCCCCCCAGGTAGGTGGAGAAGATCAGCCCGTTGCCGTTGGCGTTGAGCTTGGTGACGAAGCCGTCGCTGTTGCTCCCGTAGGTGTTCTGGAAGGCGCTCTGGCGCGGGAAGTTGGTGGACTGGGTCCAGCCGGTGACGATGGCGTTGCCGCTGCCATCCACCACGATCCCCTCGCCGCGGTCGTTGCTGGTGCCGCCGAGGTAGGTCGAATACACCAGATCGCTGCCCGTCGGGTTGAGCTTGGTGACGAAAACCTCCTCGCTACCCGCCAGCGCCAGCTGGAACGCCCCCCTGGTGGGGAAGTTGGCGGAGTTGGTGACGCCGGTCACATAGATGTTGCCGGTGGCATCCAGAGCCACCGCAAAGGCCCGATCCATGCCGCTGCCCCCCAGGTAGCTGGAGTAGTCCAGCACCGGATCGATGACCAGTTCGTGGGCGGGGTCAAAGGCGCCCACGGCGAAGCTCACCTGCCGGCGGCCCTTCACCTCGAAGCGGGCCTCCACCGGCCGCCGCTGCCCGTCGATCACCTGGTAGGCCACCGGCCGGCGCTGGAGAAGCGTGCCCCGGCCCAGGGACAGCTCCAGATCACCGCCGCGGGTGACGCGCACCCGCCGGGCCCCCTCGAGCTCCATGCGGATCGCCCGGGGATCCGCCCCCGGGGCGATGATGAAGTCGTACTCCAGCTGCGCCGGGGTGCCGTACAGCTCCAGGTCGATGCCGTCATAGAGGCCCTCGTACCGCACCCTGGCGACGTGGGGCACGTCGGTCACCCAGGCGGCCGGGTCGTCGCCCAGCAGGTAGTTGCTGCGCGCCGCCACCGGCTGCACACCGCGGATGCCCGGGTCCGGGCGGGCCCCCACCCAGCGCAGCCGCACCACATCGGCCACCGGCGCCGCCGTCGCGCTCCCCGGGGAGCGCAGCGCCAGCACCGCCTCGTCCGCCGCGAGCCACACCGTGTACCCCGGCAGCTGGCCGATAAACCGCACCCTGTCTTCTACTTGCCCATGATTGGCGGCGAAGGTCAGGGGCACCGCCAGCCGCTCGGGGCGGGTCGCCCCGCCGGCGAGGGATGCCCAGACGACAGCGCTCAGAACCGCCAGTCCAGCCGCGCGGGGACCGCGCCCGGCGAAAATCATTGGAAACCGCCTGCTGCCTGATGACACACTCATGATCCCCCCCTTGTGGCACCGAAATGGCCAACCGAACCTAACAAAGGGCGATTCAGCTAACAAGTCTCGCTGGTGACACTGGGCCACGACTCGGCGACTCGATCGCCACTCGGTTGTCTGCACCCGTAGAGAGTCACAACGCCAGTGACTCTTCCTTGCGCTCGTCTCTCCCCTCCCCAGGGTGCTCCAAGGCGACCGCTGGCAAGGTTCCTTCCAGGCGAGTGTGGCGAGGGGCGCGGCCCGGCGCCGCCCCGGAATCAGGCGAGGCAGTCGCTGCGTTGAACGATCGCGAGAAAAGCGGTGTGCGCGTGCCGCTGGAGGTAACTGTGCGGATCGGAGTGCCCAGGGAGCGCAGGAGCGGGGAACGGCGGGTGGGCCTGACGCCCGAGAGCGTCAAGAAGCTGACCGCCAGCGGCAACGGGGTGGTGATCGAGGGGGGCGCCGGGGCGGCCGCCGGCTACCCCGACGGCGACTACCGGGAGGCGGGGGCCACCGTGGCCGATTCCGCCGCGGCGTGGAACACCGACATCGTTGTCAAGGTGGACCGCCCCACCGCGGAGGAACTGCCCCTCCTGCGCCCGGGCCAGGTGCTCATCGCCATGCTGCAGCACCTCACCGAGCCGGAGCTGGTGGGGGAGCTGGCCCGGCGGGGGGTGACCGCCTTCGCCATGGACTGGATGCCCCGCATCACCCGCGCCCAGGACATGGATGCCCGCTCCTCCATGAGCACCGTGCAGGGGTACGAGGCGGTGGTGCTGGGGGCGGAGCTGTTGCCCCGCATGATGCCCATGCTGATGACCGCCGCCGGCACGGTGGCGCCCGCCCGGGTGCTGGTCATCGGCGCCGGGGTGGCCGGGCTGTCCGCCATCGCCACCGCCCGCCGGCTGGGGGCGGTGGTGGAGGCCTTCGACGTGCGCCCCGCCACCCGGGAGCAGGTGGAGAGCCTGGGGGCCCGCTTCGTGGCCATGGACACCGAGCTCGCCGACGCCCAGGACGCCCAGGGGTACGCGAAGGCGCAGAGCGACGAGATCCTCGAGCTGGAGCGGCACACGCTGGCGCAGCGGCTGCCCGCGATGGATCTGGTCATCCCCACCGCCCTCATCCCCGGGAAGAAGCCGCCCGTCCTGCTGACTGTCGCCATGGTGGAGAGCATGCGGCCAGGGTCCGTCATCGTCGACGTGGCGGCCCCCTTCGGGGGCAACTGCCAGCTCACCCGCCCCGGCGAGGTGGTGGAGCACCAGGGGGTGACCATCGTCGGGGCGTGCGACCTCGAAAGCCGCAAGGCCTACCACGCCTCCCAGATGTACTCACGCAACGTGTTGAACTACATAAACTATCTCCTCAAGGACGGAGCCTTGAAGCTCGCCTTCGAGGATGAACTGGTGTCGTTCCCCCTCGTCGCCCACGCCGGCGAGGTGCGGGCAGCAAAGGGAGGTGCCTGATGGATGACCTGGTGATGCTGCTGACGGTGTTCGTGCTGGCAGTGTTCGTGGGGTTCGAGGTGATCTCCAAGGTGCCCCCCACCGTGCACACCCCCCTGATGTCCGGCTCCAACGCCATCTCCGGCATCACCATCCTGGGGGCGGTGATCGCCACCGGTGCGGCGGCGTCCACCGGCATGCGCTGGCTGGGGTTCGCCGCCGTGGTGCTGGCCACCATCAACGTGGTGGGTGGCTTTGCCGTCACCCACCGGATGCTCGGCATGTTTCGCGGCAAGCGTCAGGGGCAGAAGGGGTAAGGCATGCTCAACCTGCTCTACCTGCTGGCCGCCGTGGCCTTCATCTTCGGCCTGAAGATGCTCTCCTCGCCGCGCACCGCGGTGCCCGGCAACCTGCTGGCGGCCGCCGGCATGCTGGTGGCGGTGGTGGCCACCCTGCTGGTCGGGGGGGTGGTGGATCTCCCCCTCGTGCTGGCCGGCATCGCCGTGGGGGCGCTGGTAGGGGCGCTGCTGGCGGTCTTCACCCCGATGACCGCCATGCCCGAGATGGTGGCCCTCCTGAACGGCTTCGGCGGCGCCGCCTCGGCGCTGGTGGCGGGGGCGGAGATGCTGCGCATCCACGCCGTGCCCGAGGAGAGTTTCGCCCTCGTGCCGGTGATCGCCATTGCCCTCTCTCTGCTCATCGGCAGCGTCACCTTCACCGGCTCCATGGTGGCCTTCCTGCGCCTGCGGGAGTGGCTCATCGGCGGTCGGCCCACCGTGTTCGCCGGCCAGCACCTGCTGAACCTGCTGCTGTTCCTGGCGGCGGTGGCGGCCATGGTGGCCTTCGCCCGCGACCCCCACCCCGGCCCGGCGGTGTACGCCTTGGTGGCGGTCGCCGCGCTGCTGGGCGTGCTGGTGGTGATTCCCATCGGCGGCGCCGACATGCCGGTGGTGATCTGTCTGCTCAACTCCTACTCGGGCCTCGCCGCCGCCACCACCGGTTTCGTCATCATCAACAACGGCCTGATCATCTCGGGTTCGCTGGTGGGCGCCTCCGGGATCATCCTCACCAACATCATGTGCAAGGCCATGAACCGCTCCTTCACCAACGTGCTGCTCGGCGGCTTCGGTGCCACCGTCAGCGCCGGCGGGGGGGGCCAGGCCGGGGCGAACCAGCGGGTCCGCTCGGCGGACGCCGAGGAGGCGGCCATGATCCTGGAGGCGGCGCGCACGGTGGTCATCGCCCCCGGCTACGGCATGGCGGTGGCCCAGGCCCAGCACGCCGTCAAGGAGCTCGCCGACGAGCTGGAGCGGCGGGGGGTCGACATCAAGTACGCCATCCACCCGGTGGCCGGCCGCATGCCCGGCCACATGAACGTGCTGCTGGCCGAGGCCAACGTCCCCTACGAGCAGCTCTACGAGATGGACCAGATCAACCCGTCGTTCGGGGAAACCGACGTGGTGCTGGTGATCGGCGCCAACGACGTGGTCAACCCGGCGGCCAAGACCGATCCTGCCAGCCCCATCTACGGCATGCCGGTGCTGGACGTGGAGAAGGCGCGCACCGTCATGGTGATCAAGCGCTCCCTCAACCCCGGCTTTGCCGGCATCGACAACCCCCTCTACTACCTGCCCAACACCATGATGCTCTTCGGCGACGCCAAGAAGATGGCGGTGGCGCTGGCGCAGGCGGTGAAGAACGTGTAGGCGAGGGGGCGATGTCACTGCGGCGCGCCGTCGGCACCCGCGCCCTCGGGCGACCGCCAACCCCGCCCCATGCCCTGGCCGGTCCTCTCGGCAGGCCACCATGAGCGGGGCCGACGTTCTCCTGCTGCAGCGCTGGATGCTCGGCGCCCAGGCCGGCTCTCTGGTGCTGCTCGCCTTCTTCTTCGCCCTGCTGGCCCGCACCCAGCCGCTGGCCGAGGTGCGGCTGTGGGCCGCCGCCTGGGCGGCCAACGCCGCCGCGGTGAGCGCCTGCTTCATCGCGCCCTTGGCGCCCCCGGACACCCTGGCGGTGCGCCTGCTCATCGCCATCGCCGCCGCCGGCAAGGGAGGCTTTGCCGCCCTGCTGCTGGCCGGCGCCCGCTACCACGGTCGGCCGGGGGTGGGCATCGCCGTTCCCACCCGAGCGCTGGCGCTCCTGCTGCTGGCGTGGGGCTCGATCCTGGCCAGCTTCGCGCCCACCAAGGAGCACCTGCAGCTCGCAATGGCGTTGATGGTCGCCTGCCTGGCGGGGATCAGCGCCTGGGCCGTCTTGACCAACCCGCGCGTCCCCGCCTCGCGCTGGCTCGGCGTCGCGATGCTGCTGGAGGCGATGCTGTTCGCCCACTACGTCCCCTTCTCCCTCCCC